>JAGWAJ010000056.1 GCA_021296475.1 Acidobacteriota bacterium | reverse complement strand
CAGGCGTCAGGGCGGTCGCTCGACGGCCTCTCGGATCTTCTTGGCGATGCGGGCCTTGACCACCTGCCGGGCCGGGATCACGATGGGTTGCCCGGTGACCGGCTGCGGCCCTTCCGCAGTCGGCGTTCCTGTACCACGAGCTTGGCTACGCCCGGCACCGCAAACTGCCCGACCTCCAGCAGCTGGCGCTGGCACAACCTCTGCATTTCATCGAGAAACTCGCGCGCATCGGCCCGTCTCAAGCCCAGGTCGGAGCCGGCGAAGTGCCGGACCATATGCGCGCACAGCTCGGCCTTGTCCACTCGGCCACCCTTCGCCATCAGATTCCTCCGGGCAGGGAAACGCCGCGAGATCCCGCGGCAGCCGACTCGAGCCGGTTGAGCGCCGAGCAAGAACGGGCCCGGCAGACGCTGCGTGCCTGCCCGGAGACCTGGCGGATCCTGACGTAGCCCCGGGCGGCCGTGCGCGTGCTTCCGGGAACCGCTGGCAGAGAGACGGATCGAGCAACCCGGGCACCGCTGACCGGGACGGACACACGCACGCTTCCATCCTAGCGTCTCTCTCCGAGTTTCGCCAGGGGACCGACCGCTCCGGCACGGCTGCGAACGAAGCGAGAGAGCTCGACCGCGAGGACTCGCGGCGATGGGAGGACGGAAGATCCGCGCGGGGCGGGAACTCTCGAGGCCCGCCCCGCGGCGTCGCGAATCAGTCTTGCGCGAGCTCGGCGGTCGCGTCGAACCCGAACGCGGTGAACGGAGGGGTCGAAGCCGTTTGCGCAACAGCCCGCGCGTCCGCCGGCTGCGCACCCGGGGCGTCCGCCGCGTGCTCGGCCGGCGCCGCAGCGTACTGTGCCAGCAGCAGCACTACGTCGGACACCGCCGCCTCTTCGGGCTGCGACTCCGGCCGGAGGACGGGCGGCGCATTCTGCGAAACGTCCGGTCCGGCGGTGGGAGCCTCCGGCGTCGCGGGCCCCGTGCTGACCCGCTCGCCGTCGGCTCCCGGCTCGGGCGGGAGCTGTGTCGAGGGCTCCGCCGCCGGCGCTTCGGCTCGTTCGGGTGCTGCCTCCGCTGCCGCAGGTTCCGGCGCAGCCGGCTCGCTCGCCTCCTCCGGCGCAAGCTCGGCCACCTCCGCCTCGCCCTCCTGCCCCGCGGCACCGGCGGCCGTCAGGTCGACCGCCAGGTCGGACTCCACGACCCGGACCAGCTCCGCGGTGATCTGCTCCGATATCTCACTCAGCTTGACCAGGGTCACCTGACTCAGCGCGTCGCGGATCGGCTCGAACACCTGCGTCAGGTCCAGCTCGACCCGGGTGCCGGCCTCGCGGCCGAGCTCCTCGATCCGCCGCTCGAGCGCCGCGATGCGCTCCTCCGCGGCCATCCGCGCGCGCTCCATGGTGTCGCGATCGCGCTGCGACTCGCGCTCCATGTAGAAGTAGCCCCCGGCGAAGGCGAGGACCACCAGGAAGACGTTGAAGACGAACCGCTTGAAGCGGGATCCGGCCGAGCTCGGCGCGGGACCTCGGGGGTAGGCCGGCATGCCGGCGGGATTCATCGGTTGACCTGGGGCGTTCATCGGCTGGCCTCCGGGATTCACCGCCTGGCTACCAGGATTCATCGGCTGGCCTCCGCCGTGCATGGCCTGACCGGTTGGCTTCGTGGTCATCGCTGCCCTCCTGACGGGTAAACGAATACGACGTTTCGTTGTGCCGGCGAGTGCCGTTGTCGCCAGCGAGCGGCGCGTCCAGCCGGGGCTCGCACGGAACGCCGGGAGACGCACCACGCCCCGATTCTACGCGACGACTCGTAAAGCGGTTGGGAGTACCGCTTCGGGAGGGTGTCTCGCGCTCTTCCGCTCCAGGCGCAATTATAGGGGCGTCGGCCGCGTTTCGCAAGCGCGCCCGGACGCCCGCGCGGATCGTCTGGTGGATCGCCGGAGGCCCGACCGTTCGCCTTTCCGCCGGATTCACGTCACCCGTGCGTCACCCGCCGAAATCCTTGACCTGCAAAGCGGTTTGCGTCTACAGTGGGTGCGGCGTTCCTCAGGAACGCACACAAATACATCCCTCCTCTGTAGTCGGCTACTCCCAAGCCGGTCGATTCGAGAGTGTGCCGGCCGTTCCCCAGCGGCAGGCACGGCGGCCCCACGACGGGGTCGTTGGGTCGGTTTGGAGAGTGGTTCGGATGGCAACAGCCATGCATCGGCCGTTCGGCGGGCGGTCTCCGGGAATCCGGCTCGTGCCGGATGTCCGCGGAGGCCCCGATCGAGCGCCCGGGGCGATGGTGGCTCCCGCGAAGTGGCCCGCGGGAGCCGGCCTCCGGCAGCGCTGCGGTGCTGCGACTCGCAAAGGAGTGAGTCATGGTGACATTGGGACTGCAACAGGCAACTGCCACGCGGCCGGCGCCAGCGGCCGCGCGGTGGGTCGGACTCCTGGCCTGCGCGGCGTGCGCCTCGGCAGCGGCCGCGGAAGCGCCCGCTTCACAGGAGACGTTCCGCTGGCACGGGGAGCTCGTGGCGCTCGATGAGGGCGCGCGCGAGCTGACGGTCAAGGCACGGCTGACATCGGCCACCGCCCTGGCCGAGATGCCGGCCGTCGAGGCGGGCGACGCGATCCTCATTACCTGGGCCGGATTCGAGAATCGGGCCCACGGCATTCGCGCCGTCATGCCGGACGACGGCGCGGAGCTGGAGGACGGCGCGGGACGCTTCGTCGTGCGGGCCGAGTTCGTCTCGCTCGACCCCGCCACCCGCTACCTCACTTTCCGGTCCGCGATCCCCGGCGTCGGCGCGGTACGTACGCTGACGCGAGGCGACTGGGCCACGGTGACCTCGCCGCACTCGCCCGCCGACGGCACCGTCACCGCCGTCGCGGCCTACGACGGCGTGCGATCGAGCCTGAGCTCGGACGCCAAGGGGATGTACCGGTGGCACGGTGAGCTCGTGGCCCTCGACGAGGGTGCGGGAACGCTCACCGTCCGGTCGCGGGTCGCGCGCGGTGGCCGGTGCGATGGCCGGAGCGCCGATCGTCATCACCTGGTCCGGGTTCGAGGACCGCGCGAACGGCATCCGCTCGGTCGCGCCCGAGGACGGCTCCGGCCTCTGGGGCAACGACGGGTTCCTCCTGCGGGCGAACCTCGTCGCCGCCGACCCCGCGGGCCGCCACCTCACCTTCGAGACCGCGATTCCCGAGGAGAGCGTCGCGGCAGTACGGACCCTGACGCGCGGTGACTGGGCCACGGTCACCTCGCCGCATTGGCCCACCGAAGGCACCGTCGCCTCCGTCGCCGCCTACGACGCCGCACGCCCGAGCCTGCGCGCCGATGCGGCAGGCACGTACCGCTGGCACGGCGAGTTGCTCGGGCTCGACGAGGGCACGCGGCAACTCACGGTTCGCGCCCGCGTCGCCGGCGCGGATGGCCTCACGGCCATCTCCGGCCGATCGTCATCACCTGGTCCGGGTTCGAGGACCGCGCGAACGGCATCCGGTCGGTCGCGCCCGAGGACGGCTCCGGCCTCTGGGGCAGCGACGGCTTCGTGCTGCGGGGCGAGCTTGTCGGCGTCGACCCCGCGAGCCGCTACCTCACCTTCAAGACGGCCATTCCCGCCGAGAGCGTTCCGGCCGTACGGACCATGACGCGCGGCGACTGGGCTACGGTCACCTCGCCGCACTGGCCCACGGAAGGCGCCGTCGCCTCCGTCGCCGCCTACGATGCCACGCAGCCCGACCTCCGGGCGACGGCCGAGGGCAGCTACCGCTGGCACGGCGAGCTCGTCGCGCTCGACGAGAGCAACCGGACGCTCACCGTACGTGCGCGCGTCGCTGCCCGCGGTGGTCTGGCAGCGGTCGGCGGGGCGAAGTCCGGCGACCCGATCGTCCTCACCTGGTCCGGATTCGAGGACCGCGCGAGCGCGATCCGTGCGGTGGTTCCCGAGGACGGCTCCGGGCTCTGGGGCAACGACGGGTTCCTGCTGCGAGCCCGTCTCGTCGCGGCGGATCCGGCGAGCCGGCACATCACGTTCGCAACGGAGGTTCCCGCGTCGAGCATCGCGGCCGTGCGGACGCTGAGCCGCGGCGACTGGGCCACCGTCACGTCGTCACATTGGCCCGCCGAGGGCGCCGTTGCCTCCGTCGCCGCCTACGATGCCGCACGGGCGGCCTCCCGCGCGGTCGCCGAGGGGACGTACCGCTGGAACGGTGAGCTCGTGGCGCTCGACGAACCGACCCGCTCGCTCACCGTTCGAGCGCGCGTCGCCGCGCCGGGCGGTCTGGCCTCGGTAGCCGGCTCGCAGGCCGGCGACCCGATCGTCATCACCTGGTCCGGGTTCGACGACCGCGCGAACGACATCCGGGCCATCGCCCCCGAGGACGGCTCCGGCCTCTGGGGCAACGACGGGTTCCTGCTGCGGGCCGAGTTCGTGTCGGTCGACCCGGCGAGCAACTACCTCACGTTCAGGGCCACGATTCCCGAAGACGGCGTCGCGGCGGTGCGGACGCTGATCCCGGGCGACTGGGCCACCGTCACGTCACCGCACTGGCCCAAGGCCGGGGTCGGCGCGGTCGTCGCGGTCGACGCCTACGATCCGTCCCGGCGGGCGCGACGGTACGTCTGGCCGGGCGAAGTGGTCGCGTACCACTCGTCCGAGTCGGCGGCGACGGTCTCCGCCCCGGCCGAGAGCCATGTCTTCCGGTATGTCGACCGCTTCGACGAAGGCGACCCCGTGGTGCTGATCTGGGCGCCGGGAGCCAACGACGAGGTCACGGCGGTCCGCTATCTCGAGCACCGGGACGCGGACCTGGCCCTGGATCACGGCTACGTGCTGCCCGTGCAGTTCGTCTCGGCCGATGCCGACCTCCAGCGCATCACGTTCAAGACGAAGCTGCCGCTGACACTCGCGGGGGCGTCGATGCAGCCGGGCCACCCGATCAAGGTGACCTCGCCGTTCGAGCAGACGGGCGAGACGGCTGTGATCCTGTCCGTCGAAGAGTAGACGGACGACCCCTCGGGCAGCCGGCCGCCCGGCTCGACGCTCACCGTCGGCCGGGCGGCCGCGCAACCGGACTGGCGGTCCCGACGCCCCCCGCCGGGGGAGCCTGGGGACCGCCAGAAGCTTGTACGGGTCCGGATCAGGAGGCAGTCCGCGACAGGCGGTCTATTTCGCGCCACTCCGCATCGCTGACCGGCATGACGGAGAGCCGCGGCGCGCGCGTGAGGACGAACGTGTCGAACGCACGGCTCGCCTTGATCTCCTTGAGGGTGACGGGCCGCGGGAGCTTCTCCCGCGGGGCGATGTCCACCACGACGCGCCGGCCGGACTCGTCGTCGGGGTCGGGATAGGCATCGGTGAGAGCGACGGCGGTCCCGACGACGGCCTTCTCCTTGCCCGTGTGGTAGAAGAAGACGTGATCGCCCTTGCGGACCGAGCGCAGGTGCTTCTGGGCCAGCGGGTTTCGAACGCCGTCCCACATGGTCCGCGCGTCCGAGACGAGCTCGTCGTAGCTGTAGTGGGTCGGCTCTTCCTTGAACAACCACTTCATGTCGGGACCCTCCGCGGCCGAAGTCCGGGCCGGCGACCGGATTCTACCGCTTGCCCGAGGCGGGAACCGTGACCCGCGGGTCGCTGTGTGATCTCGTGGCGGTCTCGCGTGCCGTGCGAGACGCCCGCGGCCGGCTCGACAAGATTGGACGACTGTCCGCCTTCCTGGCGCAGACCCCGCCGCAAATCATCGAGAGCGCCGTCGCGTATCTTTGCGGCACGCTGCCCCAGGGCCGGATCGGGGTCGGCTTCGCGGCGGTTCGCGACGCGCGCACGGCGGCGCGCGCCCCAGTCTCCGGACTGTCGATCGCGGACGTCGACGCGGCGTTCACGCGAATCGCCCGCCTGAACGGCCCGGGCTCGACGGGCAAGCGGGTGGCGGCGCTGCGCACGCTGTTCGAACGCGCCGCGGCCGACGAGCAGGACTTCCTGGCTCGCCTGGTGTGCGGCGAGTTGCGCCAGGGGGCGCTCGAGAGCATGGTGAGCGACGCGGTCGCGAAAGCGGCCGGACTGCCGCCGGCCCGGGTCCGGCGGGCGGTCATGATGGCGGGCGGGCTTCCTCCGGTCGCTGGCGCCGTGCTGACCTCCGGTGCGCAGGGTCTCGAGCAGTTCGCACTCCGCATCTTCCGGCCCGTTCAACCGATGCTCGCCCAGTCGGCCGAGAGCGTGGACGAGGCGCGCTCGCGCCTGGGCGGCCTCGCGCTCGACTACAAGCTGGACGGCGTGCGGGTCCAGGTGCACAAGGACGGTGCCGAGGTGCGCGTGTTCACGCGCCACCTGCGCGAGGTGACCGCCTCGGTGCCCGAAGTTCTCGATGCGGTACGCACGATGCCGGCCCGCCGGCTCGTCCTCGACGGCGAGGTGCTGGCGCTTCGCGCAGACGGACGGCCGCTGCCGTTCCAGGTCACGATGCGCCGCTTCGGACGCGCCCTCGACGACCGGGCGATCAACGGCGAGCTGCCGCTCACGCCGTTCTTCTTCGACTGCCTGAACGTCGACGCGGGCGAGCTGATCGACGAGCCGCTCGCGAGCCGCGCCGCCGCGCTCGAGGCGGTCACCGGCGGCCGATGGCTGATTCCCCGCGTGCTCTCACCACCCCCGGCCGCGGCTGAGGCCTTCGTCGACGCGGCTCGGCGCATCGGGCACGAGGGGGTGATGGCCAAGGCGCTCACGGCGGGCTACGAGGCGGGAATGCGCGGCGCAGCCTGGTTGAAGATCAAGCCAGCGGCGACGCTCGACCTCGTCGTGCTGGCCGCGGAATGGGGCAGCGGGCGCCGGCAGGGCTGGCTGAGCAACCTCCACCTGGGAGCGCGGACCGGGGCGGCGGGTGGCTTCGTCATGCTCGGCAAGACCTTCAAGGGCCTGACCGACGCCACCCTGATCTGGCAGACCCGCCGACTCCTCGAGCTGGAGACCGGCCGCGATCGCTACACCGTGTACGTCCGCCCGCGGCTGGTCGTCGAGGTGGCGTTCAACGAGGTCCAGGCGAGCCGCCGCTATCCGGGCGGAGTCGCCTTGCGGTTCGCACGAGTCAAGCGCTACCGCGACGACAAGGCCCCCGGCGACGCGGACACCATCGAGTCCGTGCGGGCCCTCCTCCGGCCGCAGGACGCCGCGCGCTGAGGCGCGGACCCCGTCGCCGCTCAGATCGGCCGCTCCACGGCCTCCCGGACCTTCTTGCCGATGCGGGCCCTGACCACCCGCCGTGCCGGAATCACGATTGCCTGACCCGTCACCGGACTGCGGCCCTTCCGCGCCCGCCGCGTCTCGACCACGAGCTTGGCGACGCCCGGTACCGAGAACTGCCCGACCTCCACGAGCTTTCGCTCGCACAACCTCCGCAACTCGTCGAGAAACTCGCGCGCGTCCGCACGTCTCAAGGCAAGCCTGGAAGTAGCGAAGTGCCGGACCATGTGCGTGCACAGGTCTGCCTTGTCCACTCGGCCACCCCTCGCCATGCAACCTCCTCCGGACAGTGACATGAAACCGTGACGTGAACCGCCGACCGTCCACGGCCGTGCGCGCCCGACGTTGCACGCGCCAGCGAGCTGACGCCCACTTCGCGCGACCACGTCACAGGGCCGCGAACTTGCGCTTCCCTATTGGCAATGTAGGGGTCGCGAAACGGAGTGTCAAGAACCGTGCGTGCCAAACTCCGCACAGGTGAGCCTGAAGCGCGTCCGGCAAGGACGTGCACTTGCCCGTCTCCCGACAAATGAGTCTGTCGATGGCTACGGGCCGTCGAACCCGACGATCCGCGCTGGCGGCGAACCGTGTCCAACGGCAAGCGCGCCCGACCGTGTCCCATACATCGCAGCCAGGAAGTCTGCGCCGTAGCACGGTGCAGACTCCTGGCCGGGTTGGTGGGGCACCAGGCGGAGCCGTCAGCGATCGCCGCTGACATGAGCGACAACGAAACCGCGCGTGCGGTCGCCGAGACCCGCGACCGCCTGTTTGCGCCCGCGGGCCCTCCTGGCGCTCCTGCCCCCGCTGCGAAGCCGCCGAGCGGCGGCAAGAAGGACGGCGGCCCGTGAGAGGCGTCAGCGCACCGGGAAGAAGATGTCCGTGCGCCACTTGGACTGGTCCGGCTCGGCGCCGGGGTCGGTCACGTAAACCTCCCAGGGAGCTCCGCCGGCTTCGAGGCCCTGCGACTTCATCCACTCCGTCAGAGCCCCCCACGTCTGCGGAAGGTCGTCGTACGGTCCGACGTGGGTAACGGTCACCGCGGTTCCCGCGGGAAGCTCGCCGGCCCGCACCCTACCCGCACCCGCCATTGCCGAGTCGACGGGCATCGCGCATTCGAGCTCGACGGTGTCACCCGGTGGCGAGTGGTAGATGGCGAGCGGCATTCCGGCCGGCTTCCCGCCGCCCTGCTGGATGTGTCCGTGCACCTCCCCGAACAGCGGTCCCATGGCCTGGCCGATCTCGCTCATGGCAACGGTCGCGCGGATGCCCACGATCGGTTGCGCCTCGAGCCGTGTCGTCCTGAACTCCAGCTTCATCGTCCCGTCTCCCTCCGCTCTCGCGAACCCCAACGATACCACGCGGGGCGTGGCGCCGGCGCCCGAGTTGGAATGAATGTCGCACTGCGGCGCGCTACGAATGACACTCGTAGCGAGCTCGGAGAGGAAGGCGTGAAGAGGGCGGACGCCCTGCGCGCCTGCCGCCGAAAAGCCGCGTCAGCGGGCGGCGCGCCCGACGTAGCCCTGGAAGGTCCGCTCCACCAGGTCGTCGACGCCGGGGACGAACAGGACGGCGAGCACGGTCACGATCAGCGCCGCCGCAATGCACCAGTAGAAGTACCGCATCACTCCAGCCCACCATTCGTCGCCTGACGGCTCCGCCTGGTGCCCCAACCAACCCTGCTAGAAGTCAGCCACCGTTCTACGGCGCAGACTCCTAGCGCCGCGCCGCCGCCTCGAACACCCAGGAGTCGCCGGCTTCCACGGAGGCCCGGGTGACCTGGGACGGGTACTTGTCTCGAATGGCGGCCGCGATGCCGTCGAGAACCGGGCCCGACTCGATTCGCACGAGCTGCCGCTGATAACGCTTGCCGTCGATGCGGACCACCGCGCGCCCGTCGCTCTCCGCGTGGACGGGCCAGCGCTTCCACAGCCGACCGACCGTCGTTCCCATGTAGCCGGACCAGACGTAGAGCTTGCCGTCGTGCGCGGCCGTCCAGATGCGGCGGGACCGCGGCGGGTCCAGGAGCTGCAGCTCGATGGTGTCGATGTCCTCGACGAAGCTCCAGTCCGGCTCGGCCCCGGCGTGCAACTCGCCCGCCACCAGGGCTCCCCCGGAGAACAAACGGTTCGGGCCGTCGGCGAAGCGCTGCTTCGCCGCGGCGGTGACGACGGCGGTCAACGGAATCAGCGCCAGGCAGCCGATGACGATCAGCACTCGGTAGAGAACTTGCATGGCTCCGTCAGTGTAGCACCAGCCCACGTCCGGGCCACCGCCCGGCACGGTCCCAGCTGGAACTCCGATGACGCCGACGACCGTCGCCAGCCCGCACGCGGCGAAACCGCCCGCCGCCTCACTCCGGCAGAGCGAAGACGAACAGGTTGTTGCCGGTGCTCGGGCGGAGCTCCGGGGTGAGGTCGAGGAAGCGCGGCGTACCGGTGCTCACGGCAACGTACTGGCGGCCGTCGACCGCGTACGTGATCGGGAAGCCCGACACCGACGATCCAAGATTGATCTCCCAGAGCACCTCGCCCGTCTCGTCGTCGAGAGCCCGGAAACGCCCGTTGACGTCGCCGCCGAAGACCAGCCCGCCGCCCGTCGCGACGAGCGACATCGTGGCCGCCCGCTGGTCGTGCTGCCAGACCGTCCGGCCGGTCTCGGCCGATATCGCGTGCACGCTTCCGACCTGGTCCGTGCCCGGGGCGATCTGGCCCCGCCACACCAGCGCGTAGACCTCCACGCTGCCTCCGCCCTCGGTCGTCGCCAGCATCCGGGCGCAGACGTTGCGCAGCGGGTAGTACATCGTGTTCGTGCGGGGGCTGTAGGCGCCCGCCTCCCAGTCCTTCCCGCCGCTGGCGTGGGGGCAGGCCAGCACCTCCTGCCCCTCGGCCGTGAAGACGAGCTCGGCGCTCTCGGTCACCGCGCCCGTCGCGCCGTCGATCCCGGCGATGACGTTCTGCGTGATGGTCGGCGTGGCCCACAGGAACTCGCCCGTCGCGCGGTCGAGCGTGTAGACGACGCCGGTCTTGCCCGGGATGCCGGTCACCACCTGCCGCACCTCGCCCAGCTCGAGCCGCGGGTTGATCCAGCTCACGGCGGTCGGATCCGGCGCGACCGGAGTGTCGACCAGCAGCCGCTCGAAGGGGTGGTCGAGGTCCCAGTGATCGTTCAGATGCTGGTAGTACCAGCGGATCGCGCCGGTGTCCGCGTCGAGGGCCAGGGTCGAGTTGTGGTAGAGGTGCTGGTTATCCGTCCCGCCGAGGAGGAACTTGGGGGCCGGCGAGGTGACCGACGTCCCGACGTAGATCAGGTTCAGGTCGGGGTCGAAGCTCGGCACCATCCAGGCGCCGACGTGCCTCCGCTCCTCGTAGGGCACGCCGCCCCACGACTCGTCGCCCGGCTCGCCGGGGGCCGGGATCAGGCGCGTCCGCCACAGCTCCTCGCCCGTGCCGGCGTCGTGCGCCGTGATCACGCACGCCTCGGGCCCGGCCATCGGCATGCAGCTCCGGCCCGAAATCACCTTCCCGTCGGCGACGATCGGCCCCGACGTCTGCATCGCCGGGTCGACCCGGTAGTCGACGATCTCCGTCTCCCACGCCAAGCGTCCGGTGGCGGCGTCGAGCGCGAACACGTGGTCGTCGACGCTCGTGTCGAGGATCATCGTGCCGTGGATGGCCAGGTTGCGGTTGTTCTCCGACAGGCCGAAGATGTAGTCCGAGATGTCGTCGGGCACCTCGCGCCGGTGCTCCCAGAGCAGATCCCCCGAGACCGCATCGATTGCCTGGATGACGTCGTTGGGGTTCGGCATGTACATCACGCCGTCGTGAACGAGGGGCGTCCCCTGCTGCCGCCCGTCGGTGAGGGCGCGCGACCAGACCATGCGCAGAGCGCCGACGTTCTCCCGGTCGATCTGCTCCAGCGGGCTGTAGCCCCAGCCGTCGAGCGTCCGGCGCCACATCAGCCAGTCGTCCGGGCTCGGATCCTGCAACTCCGCATCGGTCACGGGGTCGATGGCCTCGTCTTGCGCCCCGACCGGCGGCGGCAGGGCGACAACGGCGACGGCGGCCCAGACGAGCACGAGCGGGCCGCGACGGAGCGCCGGCGAACCGGATGCGGGCATGTCCCCTCCTCGGCGGGTGGTATCCGGCTGACCATGTTACGCCGATCCCGTAGGAGACTCATGCATCGCAAGACGTCGCGTGCGTGGGGAGCCGAACGCGCCGCGTTGCGGGTGCTTCTTTCCTTGTTTCCGAGGGAGGCTAGTATTGGTGGTGCTCGGAGAAACGGGGCACCACCGCGGGCGGCAGCGCGGCACGGATGCGGCACGGAAGGAGAGGCCAATGCGGAAGGCTAGTCGTCGTGGTCGGCTGCTCGGCAGGGCCGTCGGGTGGGCCCTGCTGGGCGGGTTGCTCCTGGCCGCGGATCCGGCGCCGAGGGCGCAGTCGTCGACCACCAACCCGTATCGAGCCACCTTCGGCTGGGAGCGGCTGCCCGAGGGGCGCGTCCTCGGCACGGTCAGCGGGGTCTTCCCCGATCCGGACGGCGAGCACCTCTGGATCCTGGACCGGTGCGGCGCGAACCAGTGCGCCGGCTCGGAGCTCGATCCGATCCTGAAGTTCGATCTCGAGGGCAACCTCGTCGACAGCTTCGGCGCCGGGCTCTTCGGCTTCCCGCACGGTTTCTTCCTGGACCACGAGGGTTTCCTCTGGGTGACCGAGGGCGGGTCGCACGGCGACTCGCGGGCGACGCCCGGCGAGCGGATCGGCATCGGTCACCAGGTGCTGAAGCTCGACCAGCAGGGGGAGGTCGTGATGCGGCTCGGTGAGGCCGCGGTCTGGGGGGACGACGAGCACCACTTCAACGGCCCCTCGGGGGTGGTCGTCGCTCGGAACGGCGACATCTGGGTGTCGGACGGACACCGCGGGGGCAACAACCGGATCGTCAAGTTCTCCGCCGACGGCACGTTTCTGCTGGCGGTCGGGGGGGGCGTCGGATCGGAGAGCAAGGAGGCGGCCCGTTTCAGCGATCCGCACGACATCAAGATGGACTCGCGCGGCCGGGTCTACGTGGCCGACCGGGGCAACAGCCGCGTCCAGGTGTTCGATTCCGACGGCAACCTGCTCCACATCTGGACCCACTACGGGAAGCCGAGCGGACTCTTCATCGACCGCGACGACATCCTCTACGCCGGCGACGGCCTGTCCGGCATGGTCCGGCAGGGACCGCCCGACAACTGGCGCAGCAACCTCGGCTGGGAGAAGGGCATCCGGATCGGCGACCTGCGCACGGACCAGGCCTGGGTGACGCACTTCATCCCCCAGCACGACGAGGACGTCGGCGCCGGCATCGAGTTCCTCGGCGTCGACTTCGACGGCAACATCTACGCGGGCGAGGTCAGCCGCCGCCGTCTCGTCCGCTACGTGCTCCACCGGCCCTCCGAGCTTCTGCGGCGTTGACGAGCGCACGTGCGCGCCGCTCTTCTTGGAAGACGGGACCGGATCGCAG
This sequence comes from Acidobacteriota bacterium, assembly GCA_021296475.1. Taxonomy (GTDB): domain Bacteria; phylum Acidobacteriota; class Vicinamibacteria; order Vicinamibacterales; family UBA8438; genus JAGWAJ01. The sequence continues at coordinate 3,379 of JAGWAJ010000056.1, read as the reverse complement.
AGCGGGACGGGAACTGATGGGAGCGAGAACGCTGTTCCTGGCGTGGCAGGACAAGAAGAGCCGGGAGTGGTTCCCCGTGGGCCGGCTGGACGCCGACGTCCAGCGCTCGGAGTTCCGGTTCCGCTACACGGGAGGTGCGGAACGGGCTCAGAAGGAGGTGGAGTTCCCGCTCACGGCCGACTTTCCGAACCTGCGGGACGACTACCGGTCCACCGAGCTCTTCCCGCTGTTCCGGAGCCGGATCATGACGCGCGGGCGGCCGGACTTCGCCGACTACCTGGCTCATCTCGACCTGCGGGCGGAGGCCGATCCGATCGAGATTCTCGCCGCTGACGGCGGCCATCGGGTCACGGACACCTTCGAGGTGTTTCCGAAGATCGACAAGGGCGCCGACGGCAGCTTCCGGTGCCGCTTCTTCCTCCACGGCTGGCGCTACACGAACCAGGCCGCGCAGGACCGTCTCGACGGCCTGAGCCCCTACACAGGGCTGCACGTGGCGCTCGAGCTGACGAACGACGCCGCCCCCCTCGCCGTGCAGATCCAGACGCAGGACTATCACATGATCGGATGGGCGCCCCGCTACCTCGTGAAGGATCTGATGATGGCGATTGCGGAGGGCCCGGGGAAGTGCTTCGCACAGGTGATCCGGCTCAACCCGCTCGAGGCGCCCTCCCGGCAGCGCCTGCTGATCGAGCTCAAGGGCAACTGGGGCAGCCACGAACCGATGACGGACGAGGACTTCGAGCCGCTGGTCGGGTGACGAAACCACGAGCATGGAGCTGTCGGCGTTCGGGCGGCGGCTGATGAGCGACTCCGGTACGAGGTCGCTGATGGACGACCTCGGCGACATCGCGTCGGCCGGAGGCGGCATCCTGAACCTCGGCGGCGGCAATCCGAGCCTGATCCCGGCCGCGGAGGCCGTCTTCCGACGGCGCATGCGCGAGCTGCTGGAGCGCGATCGCGCGTTCGAGCGCGCGATCGGCGCGTACGGCGGCCCCGACGGACATCGGGGCTTCGCCCGCGCGCTGGCCGGCTTCCTCCAGGACGAGCTGGGCTGGAACCTCACCGAGCGCAACATCGCGCTGACGAACGGCAGCCAGTCCGCCTTCGTCGCCCTGTTCAACCTCCTCGCCGGACCGATGCCCGACGGCGCGCCGGCGAGCCGCATCCTGCTGCCGCTCGCCCCGGAGTACATCGGCTACGCGGACGTCGGCTTCGCGCCGGGCGTCCTCACCGCCCGCCGCTCGACCGTCCGCGAGCTCGGCGACAAGCTGTTCAAGTACGGGGTGGACTTCGACGGGCTGGACGAGGTGGAGGGCATCGGCGCCATCTGCCTCTCCCGTCCCGGCAACCCGACCGGCAACGTCGTCACCGACGCCGAGGTCGAGCGCCTGCGCGCGGTGGCGCGCGCCCGGGGCGTGCCCCTCATCCTCGACAACGCGTACGGGTTGCCGTTTCCCGGCATCGTCTTCGGCCCGGCCACGCCGGTCTGGGACGAGCAGACGATCGTTTGCCTGAGCCTGTCGAAGCTGGGGCTGCCGGCATTCCGGACCGGCATCGTGATCGCGAGCGAGGCGATCGTGGAGGCGCTGGTCGCCGCGACGGCCGTCTTCTGCCTCTCGCCGGGCGGCGTCGGCCCCGCCCTCGCGACGGAGCTCGTCGCGAGCGGCGAGGTGCCGGCGCTGGTCCGGGACGTCATCCGGCCGCACTACGCCGAGCGCGCGGCGCGCGCCGTCGACCGGCTGCGCGCGGGTCTCGACGGCTACGACGTCCGCATCCACAAGCCCGAGGGAGCCTTTTTCCTGTGGCTCTGGATGCGCGGGCTGCCCGTCACGAACGCCGCTCTCTACGAGCGGCTCAAGGCCCGCGGCGTCATCGTCGTCTCCGGCCACTACTTCTTCCCCGGCCTCGAGGACGACGACTGGCCGCACAAGCGCGAGTGCATCCGCATCAGCTACGCGGACGACTGGGAGCGCATCGAGCGCGGGCTCGACATCATCGTGGACGAGGTGCGGCGGGCGTACGACGATTGCTCTCCGGGCAGCGCCGGCCGGTAGACTCTCCGCCCCGGAGTGCGCCAGACTGCCCCATGGACAAGCTCAAGCTCTTCATCGACGGCCGCTTCGTCGACAGCCGCGCCGGCGGGATGGCCGTGACCGATCCCGCCACGCAGGACGTCCTTTGCGAAGTGCCGTTCGCCACCGCCGACGAGATCGACCGCGCCGTGCAAGGGGCGAAGACGGCCTACCACGCGTGGCGCGAGGTGCCGACGCCCGAGCGGGCGCGGCTCCTGTTCGCCTACCAGGACATCCTGAAGAAGGACCAGGACGACATCGCGCGACTGCTGTGCCGCGACACCGGCAAGACCTGGGAGGACGCGCGGGGCGAGGTCTGGCGCGGCATCGAGGTGGTGGAGCATGCCTGCAGCATCTCCTCGCTACGTCGCGCGGGGCATCGACACCTACAGCCTCGTCCAGCCGGTCGGGGTGTGCGCCGGCATCACGCCGTTCAACTTCCCGGCCATGGTGCCGCTGTGGATGTTCCCGCTCGCGGTCGCCTGCGGCAACGCCTTCGTACTGAAACCCTCCGAACAGGATCCGACGGTCCCCAACCGGCTGGTGGAGCTGCTGGCGCAGGCGGGCGCCCCCGACGGGCTGGTGCAGCTGGTCCACGGGGGTAAGGAGCAGGCGGAGGCGCTGCTCGCGCACCCGGACGTGCGCGCGGTCAGCTTCGTGGGGTCGGCGCCTGTCGCCAGGTCCATCTACGCCACGGCCGCCGCCAACGGCAAGCGCGTGCAGGCCCTGGCCGGGGCCAAGAACCACCTGGTGGTCCTGCCCGACGCCGACAAGCCGCAGGCCATCGCGAGCCTGGTCGGCGCGGCCTGCGGCGCTGCGGGCCAGCGCTGCATGGCGGTCAGCGCCGCCGTGCTCGTCGGGGCCGCCGCGGACTGGCTCGGGGATCTGCGGGACGCGATGGCCGCGGTCCGGCCGGGACCGTGGAACGACGACGGCGCCGCCTACGGCCCGCAGATCACGCGCGCCGCGCGAGACCGCATCGTGGGCTACATCGAGCGTGGCAAGGAAGAGGGCGCGCGGTGCCTCCTCGACGGCACCCACTGCGCGGTCACCGGCTACCCCGACGGAAACTGGGTCGGCCCGACCCTCTTCGCCGGCGTCCGGCCCGAAATGTCGATCTACGCCGACGAGATCTTCGGTCCCGTTCTGGTGACCTCCGAGGTGGCGACGTTGGACGAGGCTCTCGACCTGGTGAACGCCAATCCGTACGGCAACGGCGTCTCGCTGTTCACGTCGTCGGGCGGCGCCACCCGCCGCTTCCAGCGCGTGGTCGTTGTGGGCCTTGTGGGCATCAACATCCCGAT
>JAGWAJ010000131.1 GCA_021296475.1 Acidobacteriota bacterium | reverse complement strand
CCGGCCGCGACAGATCGGCCTCGCGGCCGCCCGCGACATAGACCGGCGCGATGTCGGCGCCGATCAGCCTGCGGGCCGCCATCTCGTCGTCGAAAATCGTGGTGCCGCCGGTCTCGACCGACGGGCGGCGCGGATCGGGCACGGCCGTCCAGCCGGGACGGGCGACATCGAACCCACGCGCCTCGAGCCGGGCGGGATCGAACGCCTGTGCCGCGAGGCCGCGCAGCCTCGCCGCGTCGGCGCTGTCGGGGGCGAGGCTGAAGCGTGCCCCGCTGCCGAGCAGCCTGGCGCCCATCCGGGCCACCATCGGCCCCGCCGGGCGCGGTACCGGCGCGCCGGTCGGGCGGCGGACGAGGCGAGGGTCGTCGACAAGCCGCGCCGGGTAGTCGCGGCACAGATCCTCGTAATCCGCAATCACGCGGTTGGGCACGAAATCGCCCCGGCCGAGCGCCTCCTTGACCTGGTGGTAGTGGACGGCGCCCGCCGCCTCTTCCCAGCTTTTCGCGTCCTTGCCGTCCACGGTGACCGGGAACCGGGTATGGCCGAAGCTCCAGCGCGAGGTGAACCGGTCTTCCTCGTGGGCCAGCCTGGCCGCGCCGGCGACGCCCTCGAAAACGAGCTCCGTCGGCTGGCCGTTGGCCGCGCTCTTCGCCGTCCTGGCGGCGTCCATGAACGACTCGCGGGAGAGATGCCATATCTCCCGCTCCGGCGCGCCGACGTCTTCGGCCGCCGCGCCGCCGGCCAGGCTGCGCAACCCCAGACGCGCCATCGCCGGCAGGGTCTCGGAGGCGGTGCGCGGGGTGATTTTGGTCGCCGCCGCGAGGGCGGCCCGCCGGTCCGCCTCGACGTCGGCGGTGAGCGCGGTCAACCGCTGCGGATCGGAGATCTCCTGGTAGCCGTATTCGCGCAGCGCCTCCCGGATGGAGCGGTCGTCGAGCCCGGCCGACTGGCGCAGCGCGCGGTAGAGCGCTGCGCCGCGGATCACCGCTTTCTTCCCGTCGGGGTGCAGCCGCTTTCCGTACCCTTCGACGGTCTGGGCCAGGCGCTCCGCACCGGCGGCCCGGGCGATCCCCACCGCCTCCTCCACGGTGATCGAGGCCGCGGCGTCGAACACCCGCGCCCGGGCGGCCACCTCGCCGCCCGCGATCCGCCCGACCAGGCGGGCGAGACGCACGTCCTCGGCGCTGCGCCAGCCGCGCCCGGCGAGCGCGTTGTTCATCCTGCCGACGAACTGCCAGAGCTTGCCGAAGGCGGAGTCGGCCGCGCCGCCGGCCGGCGAAGGCGGGCGCTCGCCGCGGCGCAGCGCGGCGGCATAGTTCGCGAAGCCCTCGGCCATGCGCTCCGACGCGGCCGCCTTGGTGCCGCCGCCGAAGGCCCGGCCGAGGCGTTCCTTCTCCTCGTCGTCGAGCAGAGGCGCGATCGAGTGGAAAAGCTCGTGATAGACGGTCTCGAGCGGGTCGTTCCGGGAGAGGTCCATCGACACCGCGGCCATGCCGTGCATGCGGAAATAAAGCCCGGCCGCGGGCTGGCGGTCCGGCGAATGCGCGCCGGACCGCAGCAGCGCCTGGCCGCCGCCGAACAGCCGCTCGGTCACCTCGACCCTGACATGCGGGTTCATCGCGCCGGCGATGTCCTCGACGTCGCGCCTTATGTCTTGCAGCTCCTCGGCGAAGATCTCGCCGAGCACCGGCAGATAGGCCCCGCCGTAATCGGCGAGCCGATCGGCGAGGCCCGGCCCGAACCCCGCCCGCCCGGCGAGCCTTCCGTCGGGCTGCACCGCCTCCAGGAAGGCGTCGGCCGCGTAGGCGGTGAACCGGCCGCCGGAATCCGGATCGCGGAACACCACGTAGCCGTTGACCAGCGGGTAGACGTGCTCGGAGTGGGCCGCGATATCGGCGTAGAGCGCCTTGTTGACCACCGGAACCATGATCTCGCCGTCATCGGCCGAGGGCACCTCGACCCCGTCCAGGACGCGCAGCACGTCGTCGTCGGTGCCTTCCCGGGGGACCGCCTCGAGGCGGATCAGAAGATCGTTCAGCCGGTCCTCCACGCTGCCGGCCTGCGGATAGGCTGAAAGCTGGCTCATCGCTGGGCCTCCTTCGGGTTGCTCTTCCGGCGCGGCCGCGCGGCTGCGCTCCGGACGGATCGCGCCCGTCGGCGCCTCCGCGCGGGCCGGC
>JAGWAJ010000055.1:26150-30803 GCA_021296475.1 Acidobacteriota bacterium | reverse complement strand
CGTACCAGCCGACGCCGGCCGACGCCATCATGCGGCCGCACGTGTGGCGGAGCGGCATGTACATCAGGTTCGTCAGCGGGCTGTAGGCGCCGGCCTCCCAGTCCTTGCCGCCGGTGGCGTGCGGGCAGGTGAGCATCTCCTGGCCCTCGGCGCTGAAGATGAGCTCCGGGTTCTCGGTGACCGCCCCGGTAGCGCCGTCGATGCCGCTGATCACGTTCTGCGTGATCGTCGGCCGAGCCCAGAGGAACTCGCCGGTCTCGCGGTCGAGGGTGTAGACGACGCCGGTCTTGCCCGGGATGCCCGTCAGCACCCGGCGGACCTCGCCGGCGCGGAGGCGCGGGTTGATCCACTCGACGGCGCCCGCGTCCGGCGCCACCGCGGTGTCGACCAGCAGCCGCTCGAAGGGGTGGTCGAGGTCCCAGTGGTCGTTCAGGTGCTGGTAGTACCAGGCGATCTCGCCGGTATCGGCGTCGAGCGCCAGGGTCGAGTTGTGGTAGAGGTGGCGGTTGTCGGTCCCGCCGATCAGGAATTTAGGCGCCGGGGAGGTGACCGAAGTCCCGATGTAGACCAGGTTCAGGTCCGGGTCGTAGCTCGGCACCATCCAGGCTCCGACGTGCTTCCGCTCCTCGAACGGCACCCCGCCCCAGGTTTCGTCGCCGGGCTCGCCGGGCGCCGGGATCGTGCGGCGGCGCCACAGCTCCTCGCCGGTCCGCGCGTCGTGGGCCGTGATGACGCAGCCCTCGGGTCCGCCCGCCGGCATGCAGCTCCGGCCCGAGATGGCCTTGCCGTTGGCCACGATCGGGCCGGAGGTCTGCGTGGCGGGGTTCTCCGTGTAGTCGAGGATCTTCGTCTCCCACGCCAGCTCGCCGGTCGCGGCGTCGAGCGCGAAGATGTGGTCGTCGGCGCTCGTGTCGATGATGAGCGAGCCGTAGATCGCCAGGTTCCGGTTGTTCTGCCAGAGGGTGTTGAAGACGTACTCGCCGATGTCGTCGGGCACGTCCCGCCGGTGCTCCCAGAGCAGATCGCCGGTGACCGCGTCGATGGCCTGGATGACGTCGGCGGGGTTCGGCATGTAGAGGACCCCGTCGTGGACCAGCGGCGTGCCCTGCTGCCGCCCGTCGGTCATGGCGCGCGACCAGACCATCTGCAGCTCGCCGACGTTGCCCCGGTCGATCTGATCGAGCGGGCTGTAGCCCCACCCGTCGAGTGTCCGGCGCCACATCAGCCAGTCCTCCGGCGCCGGGGACTGCAGCATCTCGTCGGTGACGGGCACGAAGGCGGAGGACGACTGCGCGTGCGCGACGGTCGACGGTACGATCGACGGTTCGGTGCCCGACCCCCCGAGGACGGCGCCGAGCGCGACGGGAACCGCGATGACGGCGAGGGCGCGAGTTGGCGTCGGCATGCTATGACCCTCCTGAGACCCGGGTTGGGCAGCGTTCAGTGTAACCCTCACCGCCCGGCGTCGCGCGGCCGGCGGGCCGACGGTGGCGGGAGACCTCGGCAGAGGCCTCGGCCGCCCTGCGCGGCGCTACAGTTCCTGTCAAGAAAGTGACGTGCACGTCCCGTCCACGACCGTCGAGGTTCTCCCAGACCCCCGTGGAGTGGGACGATTCGTGCCGCCGGGGTGGCAGATCCGGCCGGAAATCGCTACACTGGGTGAGTGCTACGCGCGGCATACATCATGTTGCGGTTGCGTGATGTCCTACCGGATTCACGTCGTCCACGTCGATCTCCCCGGGGCGTTGACCCCTTCAACAGGAAGAGCAGGATGCACAACAGCCGAAGAGCTTCGATCGCGCTCGCCCTTGCTGCGGCGTTGCTTGCGCCTGCCGCGGCGAGCGGCCAGGATGCCGGGTCGATCAGCGGCACGGTCACCGATTCGACGGGCCTGATTCTGCCCGGCGTAACCGTGGAGGCGCGCGACGTTGCGGGCGTCGGGCAGGTCACGTTCACCGGAGGGACGGGCGAGTACTCGTTCAGCGGGCTGGCCGCGGGGACGTACGAGGTGACGTTCACCTTGGCGGGCTTCGAGGTGCCCCCCCAGACTGTCGAGGTGGCGGCCGGCGCGACGGCGACGGTCGACGTGGAGATGTCGGTCGGCCTCCAGGAGCGAGTGGTCGTCGTCGGGACGCGCGCGCAGCCGCGGTCGGTCACGGAATCGCCCGTCCCGGTCGACGTGATTCGGACGGAGGACTTCGCCCGCCAGGGGAGCACCGACCTCGCCAACCAGTTGCGGGCGGTCGTCCCTTCATTCAATATCAGTATTCAACCGATCAGCGACGCGGCCACCATCGTGAGACCCGCGAACCTGCGGAATCTGGCGCCCGACCACACGCTGATCCTGGTCAACGGGAAGCGCCGCCACCGTGCCGCCGTCATCACCTGGCTCGGCAACGGCATCGCGGACGGCTCGCAGGGCCCGGATCTCTCGGTGATTCCGTCGATCGCGATCCGGCAGGCCGAGGTGCTGCGCGACGGCGCCGCTGCGCAGTACGGCTCGGACGCCATCGCCGGGGTCATGAACTTCCAGCTCAAGGACGCCCGCGAGGGCGGCAGCCTGGAGTTCCGCACCGGCGCCTTCATGGACGCGAACCCGGGCAGCACGTCGACGTGCGGGTCGGGCATCATCGGCGACATCAAGCACTCCTGCAACGGCATCGGCGGCCACGGTCGGGCGATGTCGGTGGCCGGCAACGTCGGGTTGCCGCTCGGCGACACCGGATTCGTCAACCTCAGCATGGAGTACGGCAACGCGAACCCGACCAACCGCAGCATCCAGCGCGACGACGCGCAGGCGATCATCGATGCCGGCAACGGCAACATCCGCAACCCGGCGCAGGTCTGGGGCTCCCCGCTGCTCGAGGACGACCTGAAGCTGTTCGGCAACTTCGGGCACCTCTTCGACAACGGCCTGCAGTTCTACGGCCACACCAACTACGCGCAGCGCAAGGTGACCGGCGGCTTCTACTTCCGGAATCCGCACACGCGCGGCGGCGTCTTCCGCGGCGACGCGCTCGCCGACGGCACCCCGACACTTCGTGTCGGCAACGTCGGCCTCGCCGGCCACTACGAAATGAACGGGACGCATGACGGGTACACCGGGCCCGGCTGCCCGACGATCCCTATCGTCGACAACGTGCCGGACGCGGCGGCCCTCGCGGCGGTCGAGGCCGACCCGAACTGCTGGACGCTCTACAGCCGGTTCCCCGGCGGCTTCACGCCGCAGTTCGGCGGCGACCTGACCGACGTATCCCTGGTCAGCGGGCTGCGCGGGTTCGCGAGCAACGGGTTCACATGGGACGCCAGCGTCAACATCGGAGCGAGCGAGGTCGATCAGTTCATCAACGACACCGTCAACGCGTCGCTCGGGTTCGACACGCCGACGAGGTTCAGCCCCGGCAGCTACCGGCAGCAGGACCTCAACCTCAACTTCGACGTCTCCTACCCGGTCAACGACGTCGTCAACTTCGCGGCGGGCACGGAGTGGCGCGACGAGCAGTTCACCATCGGCGCGGGCGGCCAGCCGTCGTGGGAGATCGGTCCGTACGCCGCGCAGGACTTCAGCTCCGGATCGAACGGGTTCAACGGCTACCGCGCCGACACTACGGCGGGGACGTGGAGCCGCAGCAACGTCGCGGTCTACGGCGACCTCGAGTTCGACGATCCCGGCGGCCGCTGGACGGTCGGCACCGCCGTGCGGGTGGAGAACTTCGAGGACTTCGGCACCACCACCAATGGGAAGATCTCGGCGCGCGCCGGGCTGACGGATGCGTTCTCGCTGCGCGCCGCCGTGAGCACCGGATTCCGCGCCCCGACCCCCGGGCAGCAGAACGCCTTCAACGTGACGACCGCGTTCATCGGGGGGCAGTTGACCAACAACGGTGTCGTCCCGTCGACGTCGGCGGTCGCAGTAGCGAGGGGCGGCGGGCAGCTCCAGCCCGAGAAGTCGCGCAACTACAGCGCCGGCGCGGTCTTCGAGCAGGGTGCGTTCAGCTTCACCGCCGACTACTTCCGCATCGACATCGACGACCGGGTCGCCCTTTCGCAGGAGATCGCGCTCACCGAGCCCGAGATCCTGACCCTGCTCGCCGAGGGGATCCCGGAGGCGCGGAACTTCCCGGTGTTCCGCTTCTTCCTGAACGACTTCTCGACCACGACCCAGGGCGTCGACCTGATCGGGACCCTGACCGCCGGGCGGACGACGTTCAACGCGATCTACAACTACACCGACACGAAGCTCAAGAACATCGAGTCGGCCGTGATCGACGAGTTCCGCATCAACACGCTCGAGCGCGGCCTGCCGAACACCCGCTGGAACTTCAGCGTCAACCACAGCGCCGACCGCTGGAGCCTGCTGGGCCGGGTGAGCTACTTCGGCGCGTTCTGGGACAGCGAGGACGGGCGTAACGCGGTCGGTCTGGCGGGCGGTCCGATGGCCCCCTGGCTCTACCCGGCCTACTCCGGCAAGGCGCTGCTCGACCTCGAGCTCGGCATTCCGCTCGACGGCGGCGTCAGCTTGGCCCTCGGCGCGGAGAACATCCTGAACGCCTACCCCGAGGTCAACATGTTCGGCTCCCAGACGGTGGGCAACCAGTACGGGCAGTTCTCGCCGTTCGGCTTCAACGGCGCCTACTACTACCTGCGGATCAA
>JAGWAJ010000055.1:23598-26106 GCA_021296475.1 Acidobacteriota bacterium | reverse complement strand
GACGAATGGTGGGCTGGGAGTCTGCGCCGTAGCACGGTGCAGACTCCCAGTAGGCTTGGCTGGGCGCCGGAGGATCAGCACGAGACAGGCAGAGCTCACCGCGGGGCCGGGATCGGCCCCGCGGTGAGCGAGATCACGGCGGGACGACGCCGATGAGCCGGGATTCCAGACGCCGGTTCTCGCTTGCTGCGGCTGCCGCTCTCGCAGCCCTTCTCGCGGTCCCGCCGGTGCTCGCCCAGGAATCGGGCGCCGTCAGTGGCACTGTCACCGACACCACGGGCCTCGTGCTGCCGGGCGTCACCGTTGAGGCGCGGAGTGCCGCAGGCGGCGACGTGCGATCCGCGGTCACCGATGGCGGGGGAGTATTCGCGTTCCCGGACCTGCCGGCCGGAACCTATGACCTGACGTTCACGCTCGCCGGCTTCCGCACCGTTCTCCGCGACGGCGTTGTCATGGGAGCGGGGGCGTCGGTCGCGCTCGACGTCGAGTTGGCCCTGGCGCTCGAGGAGCGGGTGGTGGTGGTCGGGAGCCGCGCCGAGCCGCGGTCGGTCACCGAATCGCCTGTCCCGATCGACGCCGTTCCCTTCCAGGACGTGGTCAGCCAGGGCGCCACGACGCTCGACTACCAGCTCCGGACCCTGATTCCATCGTTCAACGTCGCCACCCACCCGATCAGCGACGCGGCCACGCTCGTCCGTCCCGCCAGCCTGCGCAACCTGGCCCACGACCACACGCTGGTGCTGGTGAACGGCAAGCGCCGGCACCGCTCGTCGGTCATCGCCTGGTTCGCGGGGGTCACCGACGGCGCCCAGGGGCCCGACATCTCGACCATCCCGGCCATCGCCCTGCGGCAGGTCGAGGTGCTTCGCGACGGCGCGTCGGCGCAATACGGCTCGGACGCCATCGCCGGGGTGATGAACTTCCTGCTCAAGGACGACCGTGCGGGGGGAGCATCGAGGTCAACACCGGCACCTACCGGGCGGGCGACGGCGACACCGCCATCTTCGCCGGCAACGTCGGCCTCCCCGCTCGGCTCCACCGGATTCGCCAACCTCAGCCTGGAGTACGGCAACTCCGACCCGACCAACCGCAGCGTGCAGCGCGACGACGCGGCGGCGCTCATCGCGGCGGGCAACATGCACGTCGCCGATCCGGCCCAAATCTGGGGCAACCCGACCATCGAGGACGACCTGAAGTTCTTCGGCAACTTCGGCAACACGCTCGCCAGCGGGGTGCAGCTCTACGGTCACACCAACTACGCCGAGAACAAGGTGACGGAGGGCTTCTACTTCCGGAACCCCAACTCGCGCCAGAACATCTACAGTCTCGACGGCGGGGAGACGCTCCTCATCGGCGACGTGCTCCCGGCGCAGGGGGTGGGCTCCGCGATCTGCCCCACGGTGACGGTGACCGACGTCGTGCCGGACCCGGCGGCACTGGCCCGCGTCTTCACGGACGAGAACTGTTTCTCGTTCCAGGAGCTCCTCCCGGGCGGCTTCACGCCGCAGTTCGGGGGCGTGGTCAGCGACATGTCGGTGGTCGGCGGCCTGCGCCGGGTTGCCGACGGCGGCCTGACGTGGGACGCCAGCGCCAGCTACGGCTCCCACCAGTCGGACTTCTTCTTCCGAAACACCGTCAATGCCTCGCTCGGTCTCGACACGCCGCGCGACTTCGATCCGGGCCTCTACCGGCAGGAGGAGGTCAACCTCAACTTCGACGTCTCGTACGCCGCCACCGACATGGTCAACATCGCCGGCGGGGCGGAGTGGCGCGACGAGCGCTTCGAGATCGGCGCCGGCGGGCGGCCTTCCTGGGAGGTCGGTCCCTACGCGGCGCAGGGTTTCGTTTCGGGCTCGAACGGTTTCCCCGGGTTCCCCGACTACACGGCCGGGACGTGGACCCGGAGCAACGTCGCCCTCTACGGCGACCTGGAGCTCAGGGGGCGGGACGGGCGGTGGACGGTCGGCGGCGCGGTCCGCTACGAGCACTTCGACCTGTTCGGCGCCACGACCAACGGCAAGCTGTCGGCCCGCTACGGGCTGGCGGACGCGGTCTCGATCCGCGGCGGCATCAGCACCGGGTACCGGGCGCCGACGCCGGGGCAGCAGAACACGCTCAACGTCCAGACGACCATCGATCCGGAGACGTTCGAGCTGGTCGACAGCGCCAACGTGCCGTCGACGTTCCTGGCCGCGGAGCTCCGGGGCGGCAAGCCGCTGGAGCCGGAGACCTCGATCAACTCCACCGCGGGGCTGGTCGTCGACACCGGGCCGTTCACGCTGACCGCCGACTACTTCCGTGTCGACGTGAGCGACCGGCTCGCGCTGTCGCAGACCTTCACGCTGACGCCGGACGAGCGGATGCTGCTGCTGAGCATGTAGGACGCGACCGGTCGCAGGCGGCGAACGGCGGGCGCCGCCCGCCGCCTGCTGCGGTCTCCGGCTACTACTCGGCCAGCGGGTCCGGCCGGATCTGGAAGCGGACGATCTCGCTCGTCATTCCCTTGCC
>JAGWAJ010000055.1:0-23434 GCA_021296475.1 Acidobacteriota bacterium | reverse complement strand
CCGTTCGCGATCGGGACGTTGTCGCCCAGCCCGAGCGTGTTGAACTGGTCCACCCAGTTGTAGTAGTGGAAGTCGGCGCTCCCCGCCGCCGTCACGCCCTTCATCTGGGGGCCCGGCGTGGGGTACAGCGTCCAGCCCTCGGGACAGTGCTGCCCGGTGGCGGTCGGGCCGTTCAGCACCTGGCACTTGCTGCGGTCGAAGCTCGCCAGGTGTCCGCTTCCGCCCAGCGCCGTCCAGAGGACGCCGTTGCGATCGATGTCGATCCCGCGTCCTCCGTGCCCCCACTGGCTCGGATCGACAGCGGGGTTCTCGAACGGCGGCTCGTAGACCTCGGCGCGGCAACTCTCCGGCGGGCTGTCGCCGACCTCGAGGCGGACGATGCTCCCCGGCACCGGCAGGCGCCGCGCGATCCAGATCGACCCGTCCACCGGGTTGGGAATGATCCCGTACGCGAACCCGTCGAGGCGCATGTCCTTCGCGGGATCCTGCGGCTCGCCCGGCTCGGTGTACTCGCCGATGCGGCCGTCGCCGCTCGTGTCGACGATGGTCGGACACCAGCCCTGCGCCGCCTGCTCGTCGCCGGTGTCGTCGTAGAGCTTCGTGTTCAGCCACCCGACGACGTCGGTCGACCCGCTCAGCCAGAGCGTGTCGTTCTCGTCCTCGGCAAACTGCAGGTGGTGGGTCATGTAGCACGTGTCGACGTGCACGAACTCTTCCGCCTCGACGTCCCAGTACGAGAGCTGCCGCTGGCTCCGCTCGATCGGGAAGTGGCTCGCGGACGGATGATCCGAGCCCTCCTTGCACCACGCGGGGTTGTCCGACGGCCGGATCCGCTGTGTGATCCACAGACGCCCATCGGCGTCCAGCATCGGGTTGTGGGCGCTGTGGCCGCGTGCCGTGGAGCGCTCGTCGCCCCAGTAGGGAGACGGGATCAGCGCTGTCGTGCCGGCATAGGAATCGCCCCGCTCCGGCATCGGATCGCGCGTCGTCATGTCGAGCCGCACCGATTGGTGCGTGACCGGGTCCGTGATCGTGAGGCCGGCGCCCCCGACCCCGTAGATCGGGGCGTTCGGATAGAGGTGGGGATTGCGCTTGTCGGTGGCGATCTCGTCGTGCACCATCGCGATGGGGTCGCCCCAGCCCCACATCGTCATGACAACGTTGCGCTCCACCCCTTGCGGCCGAGGCGGCTCGGGCGGGACCTCGCCGGCCGCGATGCGGTCGGTCCAGTCGGCGAAGAGCTGCAGCGCGCGCTCGCGCCCCATCCGGTTCAGCCCGCTGTTCATGCTCGGGCCGCTCCGCCCCACCTGCACGCGGTGGTCCCAGGCGGCCACGGTCGAGTCGAAGTCGTCGACGTCGATCATCGGCATCTCGCGGGTCGCCATGTTGCCCATCTGGTGGCAGAGCTGGCAGCCGTCCTTGAGCCGGTCGACCCACTCCGCCTGGTGCCGCATGCCGCGGCCGATGCCGTTGCCGTTCGGGCCCGTGCCCGGGAACTCGTCCTCGGCCGGCACCTCGAGCAGCGAGTACCAGTAGTTGGCGGGGTAGATACGCGCCGCCTCCTGCGGCGTCGCCGCCGCGGTGACGTCGACGGTCAGCTCGTCGCCGGGCTGCGCGCTGTGCTTGTCGGAGTCGACGAGGCCGTAGCCGCGGACCCAGACCTGGTACTTGGCGTCGGGCAGGTCCGGCACCAGGAAGCGCCCGTCGTCGCCGGTGACGACGATCTTGCGGAAGGTCGTCTCGAGGTCCGCCGTCTCGGCGATGACCCAGACTCCGGCCTCGCCGCCCGCGGCGCTCCGGACGACACCACCGATGTCGCCGTCGTCGGCCGCTGCCGTGCCCGCGCCGGCCACCACCGCCACGGCGAACACCGCCAGCACCACTCCCGCCGGACCGATCCGGGATGTCACACGCATCGCACCCTCCTTGGGACATCGACGCTCGACCAGACCGTTGGACGAATCGTCTGCCTACCGTATCACCTTTGGTTCGACCGGCGGGTTCGGATGGTCGTCCGTCAAGTCACCGGCGTGGGGCCGTCGGGCCCCCCCCCAACAGGCAACACGCAGCGGTTGGGGAACTCCTGCGCAGTCTGACGGGCGTGACGAATGCTGACCGTATACTGTCTGCGAACCGGGAGTTCCACCGGCCACTCGGGAAGGAGTCCGCCACGTGCAGAACCGCGACCGCCCCCTCGCCACCCACACTGTGGAGCCGATGTCACCTTCGCGCCGCCGATTTCTGCGGGGAGCCGCCGCGATCGCCGCGGTGCCCTTCATCCGCCCGCTCCCGGCGCTCGGACAGCCGGCCGTGCGCCCGGCGCCGGGCATGCCCGCGCCTCACTTCGTCGACACGAACGGGATTCGCATGGCGGTGTACGAGCGGGGAGAAGGCATCCCGGTGGTCTTCGTACACGGCTTCCCGGAGCTCGCCTACTCCTGGCGCCACCAGATGCGCTCCTACCCGGCCGCCGGCCTCCGCGCCATCGCCCCCGACATGCGCGGCTACGGTCTCACCGACCAGCCGGCGGACGTCGCCAGCTATTCGATTCCCAATCTCTGCGGGGATCTCGTCGGCCTCCTCGACGCCCTCGACATCGAGCGGGCCCTGTTCTGCGGCCACGACTGGGGCGGCGCGGCGGTGTGGACGATGCCGCGGATGTACCCGGACCGGGTGCTGGGCGTCATCGGCGTCAACACCCCGGCCTTCGGCGGCCCGCCGCCGAGCGAGCCGGAGGAGCCGCTGATCATCCCGACCGAGAACTACTACACCGCGACGTTCCAGGAGCCGGGCCGGGCCGAGGCGGTCTTCGGCCGCGACGTGCGCCGGGCGCTGGAGATGATCTTCCGGCGGGGCTGGTACTGGGACGTGGAGAACATGCGGCGCTATCCGCCCGACTCCGCCGAGAAGCAGATGGACATGCTGCGGATGATCGAGGAGGGCGACTACGAGGGCGAGTTGATCCTGCCCGAGGACGTCCTGGACTACTGGACGGAGACGTTCGAGGCGACGGGATTCACCGGCGGATTCAACTACTACCGGGCCAACTTCGGAGGAGGAGGAGACGGTGACGGAGCTCCGCCTCCGCCGCCTCCCGACATCGAGTTGCCGTGCCTCTACGTCGGGGCCGAGAACGACACGATCCTCCGTCCGTCCTCCTCGGACGGCATGCCGTCGTTCATTCCGGACCTCGAGCGCCACGTCATCGCCGACTGCGGTCACTGGACGCAGCAGGAGAAGCCGGAGGAGTTCGACCGGGTGACGCTCGACTGGATCCGTCGCAAGTTCCAGGAAGCGTGACGGCGCGCGACCCGTCTGGCGAGGCGCTGCGCGCACCGGCATGACGGTCGCCGGACGAATAATGAGGAGCGCGCCTGGTCGTCGCCGGATCTGGATCGCGCCTCGACCGGCGCGGGTGTGGTCAGGCTATCCCTTGGGGGTCGGGGAACCGGTCCCCCGGGGAGCACTCCCGAACAGGTCCCGGAGCACACGGCGGCGGTGGTCGAAGATGCGCTCGAGATCCCGCCGGACCAGGAGGCGGTCGGCGAGCCATCCCCCTGGAACCGCGTAGCGCACGACGTCGTCGGCCAGCGTCCCTCCGTAATCCGTCTCCTCGAAGCGATGCTCGTGGATCCAGAGTCGGTACGGGCCGCGGCGTTGCTCGTCCACGAAGCGGTACGGCGGCTCCCAGGCCGTGATCTCGCTCCGCCAGCGGAGCGGCACGCCGCGCAGGCGCACGCGGTAGTCGATGAGCGTGCCGGGGCGCATCTCGACCGGCGACGGCGTCAGCATGGCGAAGCGCAGCCACGCGGGCGTCAAGTACTCCAGGTTCCGGGCGTCCGCGAAAAAGGGGAACACCTCGTCCGGCGGTCGGAGGAGCAGCGCGCGGCTCCGGAACTCGAAGATTCTCACGACAGGATCAGCCGTCGGCGACAGGATCAGACATCGGCCAGGGTGAGAGGCCGCGGCGACTTGCCGTCCACGTCGGCGAAGCCGTAGTGCTCGGCCAGGGCCGCGGTCACCAGTACCTGCCCCGTCCACCGTTCGACCCGGGGATCGCCCGCCAGCGCGGCTACCGCACGCCCCTGGAACTCCGGGCTCTCCGAGTTGGAGAGGTCGAAGAAGCCGGCGGCGAGGACGGCCTCCGTTCGGACGAGTCCCGGGTACAACGACACGACGGTGACGCCGTGCTCCCGGAGCTCGACCGCCGTGTCGGCAGTCAGCTTGTCGGTGGCCGCCTTCGCGACCCCGTAGATGGCGTTCCCGATGCGCTTCTGCGCGGCCCAGTGGGACACGTTGACGATGAGGCCGCTGCGCTGCGCCACCATCATACGGGCGGCGCGCTGACTGGCCAGGAACGCGGCGCGCACGCCGGCGTTCATCATCGCGTCCCAGCGCCATGCGGGCTGTTCCCAGAACGGCTCCGGCCACGTGAACTTCCCGCCCTCGACCATGCGCTCGTAGCCGCCCCAGGCGTTGTTCACCAGCACGTCGAGCCGCCCGCGGTCGGTCTCGACCCGCCGGAAAAGGCGAGCGACGGCCTCGTCGTCGGTGTGATCGCACGCCACCCGCACGATGCGATCGTCCAGGTCCACGCGGTCAATGGAGCGCCCGCTGGCGTAGACGGTCGCCCCGATGCGTAGCAGCCCGCGCGCGATCCCGCGGCCGACGCCGCGGCTCGCACCGGTCACGAGGGCGACGCGGCCGGTCAGTGAGTCTGGCACGCGGGTGGTCGATGGCCGGTCTGGCCCGGGGCTGGTCTCCCCATGCCCCAGCCGCTGATGCAATTGCCGCATGCTCTCCGAGGTGTTCCGAATCGGTGGGTCGGCTCGACGCGCAAGGCGCCGGCCGAGCGACCGTCGGGAGGCGATTCGGCGTCAGCGCGGCGGCGTCCGCTGCGGCACTTCGGCCGCGGCCGGCCGGCGCGGGGCGTAGATGTCGACGCCTTCCGCGTCGGCGTCGCTCGGCGGGGTGACGCCGGCGTCGTGCAAGACGCGCTCGATGGCGGCTACGGTGACCGGCGACGGCTTGAAGTTGCCGAAACGGTAGCCGCGGGCGATGGTCAGCGGGGTCCAGCCGTAGCGGTTCTCGACGTTCCAGGTGCCGACGTGGGCCCCGTTGGCGGCGAGGAACTCAACGACGCGGGGGAGGTTCTTGTAGGCCGCGCCGTGCATGGCCGTCTCGCCGTTGTCGTCGACGGCGTTGATGTCGGCGCCGAGGTCGAGGGCCACCTGCACGGCTTCGAGGACCTCTTCCTCCGTTCCCGCGTCCTCGCCGGGGGAGCGGGTGCCGAGGCCGGCGGCGGCCATGAGCGGGGTACTGAACTCGTCGTTCCTGGCCAGCGGGTCGGCGCCGAGCTCGGCCAGCGTGCGCATCAACTCCGCGTCGGCGACGAGCGCGGCCAGCATGAACGGGGTGGAGCCGGCCTCTCGGTGTCGGGTGTTGTTGAGGTTGCGCCGCTCGGTCATCCGGGCGTCGAGTTCCGCTCCGCTCGCCGCGAGCTTGCGGACGAAGTCGAGGCTCGACAGAAGCCCCGAGCCGTAGGGCGCTGGGTCGTTGTCCCCGCCGCCCGGCTTGCGCACCTTCGGGATCAGGTGCAGCACGGTGTGGCCGGTTCCATCGGCGTTGGGATCGGCCCCGGCGTCGAGCAGTGCGGCGGCGACCTCCCAATGCGCGTTGGTGACCGCTACGAGCAGCGGCGTCGTCCCGACCCGGATAGGCCGGCCGGCGCGGTACTGCCGGCCGCGGGGGGCGACCGTCGCGACGGCGCGGTTGACGCCGGCACCGGCGCTCAGCAGGGTGCGAACGACGTCGAGGTGCCCTTCACGGACGGCGAACAGGAGCGGCGTGAAGCCGGAGTCGAGGGGCGTGCGGAAGTCGGCCCCGATCTCGATCAGCGCCTCCACGACGTCGGCGTGGCCCTCGGCCGCGGCCCACATCAGCGGGGTCTGGCCGCGCGCCGGCTCGCGCGCCTCGACGTCGGCGCCGCGCGCCACGAGGGCCCGGACGGCGCCGATGCGGCCTGTGCGGGCCGCCGTCATCAGGACGGTCTCGCCGCCGGGGAGCGTCGTGTTCGGGTCGGCGCCGGCTCCGAGGAGCTGCTCGATCATCGCCACGTTGGCGTTCTCGGCCGCGAGCGACAGCGCCGTCACGCCGTAGCGGTTCTCGGCGCCAACGTCCGCGCCGGCGTCGAGCAGCCTGCCGACGAGCGCTGCGTCGTCGTGGTAGGCGGCCCAGTGCAGGGCGGTCATGCCGTCGACCTGCCGGGCTTCGAGCGCGGGCGATTCCGCGGCGGCCAGCAGGTGGTCGATGGCGGCCCGGTCGAGGCGCTGGACCGCGTCGGCGAGCGGAGCGTCGGCCCCGGCCGGGGCCGCGGCGGCGGCCGCCAATGCCGGCGGGGTTGCGAGGGTCGTCGCGAGCACCGCGACCGCGGCGGCAACGGCGACGCGTCGAGCCGGCAACGGAAGGCGACGCGTCCAATGTGAATGAAGGCGAGCCGCCGAGTTCGATCGATGGGCCATTTCGCCTCTCCCACTCTCCCTGCGCCAACGCACCGCTGAGGAATCCGGACCCGCCGTCGGGCGGGCGATCCCCGCGAGCGCGCGGGGATGTGTCGTCCAAGCCGCGTTCCGGGCCCGGACGCCGCTCGCGCCCGTCCCGGCAACGAATCGGCCGAGGTCAGCCGAGCGAGACCGGACTGAGCAGCGACTCGATCCGCCCCGTGCTGTCGGCGAACTTCTCCAGCCGGATGCCGGCCGCGTCGAGCAGCGCCAGGTGCAGATTGGCCATCGGCTCCGGCTCCGCGTAGCGGATGTGGCGCCCGCCCCGTGCGCGGCCCGCCCCGCCGCCGGCGACGACGATCGGCAGGTCGACGTGGTCGTGCACGTTCGGGTTGCCCATGCCGCTGCCGTAGAGGTAGAGCGAATGGTCGAGCAGCGACCCGTCGCCGTCCGGCGTCTCGGCCAGCCTCTCCAGGAAGCGGCCGAACAGCGAGACGTGGTACTGGTTGATCTTCGCCAGCATCGCGAGCTTGGCCGGGTCGTTCCCGTGGTGCGACGTCGGGTGGTGCGGGTCCGGCACCCCGATCTCGCTGTAGGTCCGGTTGCTCGACTCGCGGGCGAGCTGGAAGGTGACGACGCGCGTCACGTCGCCCTGCAGCGCCAGCGCCTGGAGGTCGAACATCAGCGCGGCGTGGTCGGCGTAGGCGGCAGGCACGCCGACCGGACGGTCGAGGTCCGGCAGCGCGTTGTCCGCCGTCTCGGACTCGGCCCGCTGGATGCGCCGCTCCACCTCGCGCACGGTGTCGAGGTACTCGCCGACGCGGGTCCGATCGGCCGCACCGAGCTGCCCCTGGAGGCGCGCGATGTCGTCGCGCACCCAGTCGAGCAGGCTGGCCCGGCGCCCGAGCGCGGCCCGGCGCTGGTCGGCCGTCCCTCCCTCACCGAAGAGGCGCTCGAACACCAGGCGCGGGTGCGCCTCGGCCGGCAGCGGCGTCGTCGGCGACGACCACGACAGGTTGTTCTGGTAGACGCAGGCGTAGCCGTTGTCGCACTGCCCGACCATGTCCATCAGGTCCATGGCCAGTTCCAGCGACGGGAGCCGCGTCTCCTGCCCGATCTGCTGCGCGGCGATCTGGTCGACCGTCGTGCCGAGGTAGTAGTCGCTGCTCTCGGTCCACTTGGCCGTCGCCGCGCTCAGGAACGCGGCGTTCGACGTCGCGTGCGTCCCCGGGTAGGCGTTCCTCAGCTCCAGGTTGGTGACGACGGTGAGCTGGTCCTTCACGGGGGCGAGCGGCGACAGGCTCGGCGAGAGATCCTTCAGCGCACCGGTCCCGCCCGGCGGCGTCCAACTCGCGATGTGCGACCCCATCGGAATGTAGACGAACCCGAGCCGCCGCACCGGATGGGCCGGGGTCTTGGCGAGCGCCGTCATCGACGGCACCATCGCGTCGAGGAGGGGCAGGGCGACGGTGGCGCCGATGCCCCGCAGGAACGTGCGCCGCGGCAAGGCCTTTTTCGAGATCACCATGATGCAGTCCTCATCTGGAACGGCAGGCTGTCGACGATGCCCAGGACGAGTGCGGAGAACCGGTAGTCCTCCTCCGCCGCCGCGCGCACGATGCGGCGGACGGCCGGCGCGTCGCTCCAGGTCATGCCCCGTCCGGTGGCGAAGGTGAGCAGCTTCTCGGTCAGCGTCGTGACGAACAGCTCGGGGCGGGCGAGCAGCGCTTCCTCGAGCGATGCCACGCCGTCGAAGCGCGCTCCGTCGAACAGCGTTCCGGAGGCGTCGATCGGCGCGCCGCCATCGGCGTCCCGCCAGCGTCCCACCGCGTCGTAGTGCTCGAACGCGAAGCCGACCGGGTCCATCAGCCGGTGGCAGCTCGCGCACGCGGGGTTGGCCCGGTGCGCGGCGAGCCGTTCGCGCATGGAAAGTGCGGCACCGCCCGTCGCGGTTTCCTCGAGTTCCGGAACGTTCGGCGGCGGCGGAGGCGGCGGCACCCCGAGCACGTTGTCGAGGATCCACTTGCCGCGGATGACCGGCGACGTGCGGGTGGCGTACGACGTCACCAGCAGAATGCTCCCGTGGCGCAGCAGCCCGCCGCGCGCCGCGTGCTCCTCCGTGCCGTCGAACGTGAGGCGGCGGAAGCGGCTGCCGTAGACGTGCGGGATGCCGTAGTGCTTGGCCAGCCGCTCGTTGACGAACGTGTAGTCGGCGCGGACGAGGTCGAGGGCGCTCCGGTCCTCCCGGATGACGCTCTCGACGAGCAGCTCGGTCTCCCGCCGGAACGCCTGCCGGAGATTGTCGTCGAAGTCCGGGAAACGCCGCATGTCGGGGGCGATCGAGTCCAGGTTGCGCAGGTGCAGCCACTGGGCCGCGAAGTTGGTGACCAGGTTGTCGGCCCGCGGGTCGGCCAGCATCCGCTGCACCTGCCGCTCCAGCCCCTCCGGCGTGCCGAGCTCGCCGCGCTCGGCCGCTTCGAGCAGCTCGTCGTCGGGGACGCTGCTCCAGAGGAAGAAGGAGAGCCGCGAGGCGAGCTGGAGATCACCCAGGCGGTAGGGAGCTCCTGCGGGGATGTCCTCGGGATCGCGCTCGATGCGGAAGAGGAACTCGGGGCTCACGAGGACCGCGGCGAGCGCCATCTCGATGCCCGCCTCGAAGCCGTCCGCGTCGCGCGCGGCGCGGTACAGGGCGAACGGGCCCTCGATGTCGGCATCCGTCACCGGGCGCCGGTAGGCCCGCCGCAGCAACGGCTTCAGGATTGTTCGCGCGCAGGCGTCGTCCTCGCCCGGGTGCTCCGGCCGGCAGGTCAGGATGCGCGCGCGGCTGGGAGTGTCGCCCGGCCCCGCTGCGTCGTAGGGGCCTGTGATCGACACCTCGTAGACGGCCGGCTGCAGCCGTGGATGCCGGTAGTAGTTGAAGTGTGCCTCGTAGGGCTGGCGTGCCGTCTCGAGCAGCAGCGACGGGCCTTTCGGGAAGGTGACCCCGACCTCGTGCGGGCCGGCGGCCAGCGGCACGCGCAGCTTCAGGTGGGCATCGAGGTTGTCGTGGGACGGCTGGTAGTTCAGCGCCTGGTCCTCGCGGTAGGGCGCCGGCTCCACCGTGAAGGTCGCAAGACGCTCGCCATCGAGCAGCAGCTCCACGTCCTGGGGCCGGCTCAGGCCCTCGACGTGCTCGTTGCGGTCGCGGGCGAGCCGGACCGCCACCTCGTACACGCCGTCGACGGGGAACGTGTGCGGCACCAGGGCGCCGCCGCGGGTGCCCACCGGCAGGCCCTCGATGTGCTTCTCCTGGGTCAGGTCGGGACGCACGCGGACGGTGGTCCCGCCCGGCGCGAGGCCCGCGCGGCCGACCGCGAGCTGGCTGATCTTCTCCGCCGCCGCAACGTAGCGCTCGAGCAGCGTCGGCGAGAGATCGCCCACCGTGATGTTGTCGAAGCCGAAGCTCGATGCGTCTCCCGGCAGCAGGTCGGCGACGTCCACCTCCAGCGCCAGCAGGTCACGGACGGCGTTGTGGTACTCGGTTCGATTGAGGCGCCGGAAGGTGTCGGTGCGGCCCGGATTGGGATGGGCAGCCGCGATGTCGTCGAGCGCCGTCTCAAGCGACGCGAGCGCCGTGCGGTAGGCCGTCTCGTCCGGCCGCCGGCCCCCGGCGGGCGGCATCTGGCGCGCCCGGAGCTTGCGGGCGACCTTCTCCCACGTCTCTGAGTGGGCCGCGAGCGGCTCGGCGGCGATGGACTCGAGCGAGAGATCCGCCGTCCGGCGCCGGTCGCTGTGGCACGCCAGACAGTAGCGGCCGACGAGGGCGCGGTGCGGCTCGCCGGCCGCCGCGGCCGGGGCTTCCACGGAAGCCGTTGGCTGGGCGCCGGCGGCCAGCGGAAAAGCCAGGCCGCTCGCCGCCACCAGTGCCGCACCGACACGCATGCACGCGCCGCTTCCGAGGGGTTTCAGCATGGGATCACTCCGCCGGCATTATGACATTTTCTCACTTCGACTTCGTGCCGCCGACCGCCCGCGCCAGTCCCGGCAGCACGAAGTCGCGCCAGCCGACGGTCAACTGCTCGTGGAAGGCACGCACGTCTCCGGCGCCGAACTGGTCCCAGCCGGTGTGCGCCAGCGTGACGTCGGTCGCGTCGTCGCCGCGCGCGGCCAGCGTCAGGGCCACCGTCGTCTTCGGCGTCCCCGGCAGGAACCAACTGAATCGGAAGCGGGTCGGCGGCGTCGCCTCCAGGAGCTCGCAGTGCGTGGCGCCGGACACGTCGCCCGCGGCGCGCTTGCCGGCGTCCGGCTGCATGTAGAAGAGGCTTCCGGCCTTGCCCCGGTACTCCAGGCAGCCGAGCCAGGCCGCGACCCGCACCGGATCGGCCAGCACCGCCCAGACGCGGTCGATGCCGGCTTCGATCGTGATTTCGTGCTCGATGTCGGCGAGAGCGCGCCCCGACGGGCGCGTTGGGAGTGTTGCTGCCAGGGAACTCCTCCGCCGCTGGCTCCCGATCGTCACGTCGTTCTTCGTTGCGGGCGGCGCCTACTGGCCGCCGCCCGCGCCGCTCCGCTCCGCGGCCCGCGCGCCGGCGAGGATGTTCTGCATCCCGTAGTTCCCCTCGTGGCACGCGTACTCGTAGATCAGGCCGTCGGAGAGCTGCATCGGAATCGCGGCCGAGAACGGGCTGGTGAACGTGGTCGGGTCGTCCACGGTGTACTCGTAGAGCAGCGTGTCGGCGTCGACGCGCGTGAAGCGTTCGGTGAGCGTGAGGTGCGTCCCGGTGCCGACGCTGCCCGTGATCGTCGGGTTGAAGCTGGGCGTCAAGGAGGTGAAGTTCGTGGTCTCCACGACCAGCGTGTCGCCGTCCCAGTAGCCGCGCGCGTCGCCCATCCACTGCCGGACGCCGCCCGGCAGGTGCGGGCGTCCGTCGAGTGGCACGACCCGGGAGTTGTGCACCATCTCGTTCAGGATGACGACGTGCGACTCGGTCTGGAACAGTTGCACGTTGTTGTTGTAGGCGCTCGGAATCATCGGCGGCCCGCTGTTGAAGCCGAGCAGGCAACGCTCGCCGAGCCCGCGGTCCTCGGGGCCGTCGGCGCCGATCCCGCCTGCCCGGTAGCGCACCGGCCGCTCGCCCGGCAGATCTTCGGTGCCGGAGCCGATCTGCTCCACCGCCCCCTGCACGAGGGGCGGCAGCCGCCCGTTCGGCGGGTCGACGATCAAGGAGGTCCGGCGGTCCTCGATGACGTTCGTGCCGCGGTCGAACCAGAAGTCGTTGTAGGCGCCGACCGCGCGTCCGCCCCCACCCGCCGGCAGCGGCTCGGTGCGCACCTCGCTCGGGGCGTTGAGCTCCGCAAAGCGGTTTTCCGCCGCCTGCTCGAGGCCGGCTGCCTCCTCGTCGGTCAGGAAGGCCGTGTCCGCCTGATCCTCGGGCCGCTGGAGCGGTGTGATCGTCCGGAAGTCCCAGACGCCTTGCAGGTCCGGCGCGCCCCATGGCAGGCGCGGCGGCTCGGCCTCGGTCTGGGCCTCGGCGGCGGGCGCCGCGAGGAATGCGAGGACGGCGAGCGCCGCCCCGAACGACGGGAGAAGTCGGCGGTTCATCGGTGATCTCCTTGGTTCGGCCCGTGCCCGAGCCGAGCGCGAGGCTGACGTCCGCAGTGCTAGATGCCTCCGCGGCTGGCGGGTGGAACGACGCCGTTCAGCCGCAGGTAGACAGCCATTTGGCCGTAGATGTCCCAGATGTGGCCGACGACGAAGTACACGAGGCGGAGGCGCGTCGTCTGCGCCAGGAACGGCGGACCGTCGACGCGCGCCAGCAGGGCGTCGTCGTCGAACTCATCGAGCGCCGCGGCGCCGTAGTCGAACGACTCGCCGAGCGCCGCGAGCACGTCGGCCTTCGATGCTGCGGTGTAGCCGAACGTCCTCGTATTGCGCGGGTCGATAGCCGGCCGCTCCGCCTCCGCGCCGAGGAAGCCGAGCAGGAAGGTGTTGCCGCCGGCGACATGGAGGGCCTGTTCCCCGAACGTGCGCTGCTCCGGCGTGGAAGCGTAGTCGAATCCGTCCTCCGGCATCGCGTCGGCCATGCCCATCATGAGCTGCCGCATGACCTGCCAGTCCTGCCGCAGATCGGACGCGAGGGTCTGGGCGGCGGCGCCGGTGGCGCCGGCAAGCACGAGAACGACCGGCAGCAGGACGACGGGGACGATGCGGCGGAACGTCATCGGTTGTCTCCTGGGTCTTCCCTGGGCCGGCGCTCGACCTCACGCCCGCGGGGGCTGCCCTCGCCATCGCGCCACGGCATAGGTGCCGAGGAGCGTGCACGGAACGTAGGTCAGGGTGGTCACGACCGCGAACCACGCGGGATGCGGAATCGCGGCGAGGTTCATGAAGCCGGCAAGGGTGAGCAGACCCCCGACGACAGCGGCCAGCCCGTACGCCGCGCTCCGCGCGACGAGTCCGACGCCGACGCCCCCGCCGAGGCTGCCCACGGCGTACGAGAGCGCCACCAGGAGCAGCGCGCCGATCGGAAGCTGCTGCATGAAGCGGGCGATCGCAGCCGGATCGTTCGGGTCCATGCCGCCGGGCGAGGGGAACAGCCGGACGCTGATCTGCTGAACCGCCGTGATCAGCACGAAGCTCACGACCAGTCCGGCGACGATCGCGGCAAGGCGTACGAGCCAGATGCGCATCTGCACCTCACAACTTCCCGGTGATCATAGTCGACCGAGGAACACTCCGACCCCGGACAGCGTCGCCCGCGGGGGCGCCGACGCCACCTCGCGGCGCACGTGCCTCCACCGATCCTTCCGGAGTCCGCGCCGTTCGGACTCTCAGCCGCCGGGCGCACGTCCCTCGAGCACCTTGTCGAGCGCCAGGACCCGCCGCACCGCGGTGCCGATCGCGCGCCCCGTGAACGAGGCGCCGGCGATGGGTCGGATGCCGCGCCGGACGGCCAGTTCCTCGTGCAGCACCTGGCCGTCGAACTGCCGCAGCCATTCCGATGGGGCCATGTACTGCGCCGGCTCGAAGAAGACCGTCACGTCCACGCGCTTGACCCGCCCGTCAGGGTGCAGCGAGATCAGCAGGCTCTGCCGTTCGGTCTTCGCGATGTGCGTGTCGATGTAGGCCCGGCCGACGACGACGCCGTCGCGGCGGGCGATGTAGCGGGGGAAGATCCTGCCCTGCATGCCGACGCGGGCGACCGAGGCGACGGCCACCATCTGCTCCGACGTCAGGATCACGCGGTCCCGCTTGACCGTGGCGTCCGGATAGGCGAGCGCCAGCGCCTCCGCGCGCGTGATGACGCCCTCCTGCGCCCGAGGCGCTGCGGCGACCAGGAGCAGGGCGGCGGCAACGGGCGCGAGCGCGCGGACGGATCCGGACATCAGGTCACCAGCTAGTGGTCCGTCACGTCCGAATCTTCGGACACGGAACATGGGTTATCGCGAACATATCGCGAACAATCGTTGACCGAATCACAGCACCCTTACCCGAACATTCAGTCATGACGCAGCACTAGGAGTCTGCACCGTTCTACGGCGCAGACTCCTAGCCGCGTTCTCGTTCGGCACGCATCTGGAAGCAGTGGCGCCCCGCGTCGTGCCGGGAGAACGGCCGCCCGCTGCGCATCTCGCGTTCCCCGGTCGCCAGGGCGAAGACCGCGCACAGCTCGTAGGCGGCCCCCGACTCGGGTTCGTAGCCGTACGGCTCGCGCGTCACGGGGTCGGTGATGGCGACCTGGATGTCGGAGTCGCGCTGCAGCTCGCCGAGCGTGGCGGGAAGCCGCTCGTGCGTCGCCTCGTAGCGGTCGATGGCCTGCGAGATGACGTGCAGATCCTGGGCGCGGCGCGCGTCCAGCCGCTCGCGGCGCTGGCCGGCGGGGGATCCGAGCGCCACGAGCCCCGCAACCACCGCGATCGCGACCGCGGCCGCCGCGATCACCGGCAAGGGGTCGCGCCCGCGCTCCGGGCGCCCCTCGCCGGGGGCGCGCTCCGCCGCGCGCAGGTCGCGGAGGTAGTAGCCGAACGCGCCGCCTGCAATCGCGGTCACGGTCAGCGCCTTCAGCACGAAGCGCGCCGTCAGCTCGCCGCCGAGGAAGCTGTAGAGCAGGGCGGTGACCGCCCCCACCAGGACGCAGGAGGCGACGAAGAGCGTCAGGTAGGTGAGCTGCAGGCGAATGCGCGACGCGCGGGCGCTCGGCTGCGCCTCGACGCCGCGGCGGATGACGCGGGTGACGTACGCGAACACCGGGCTCGCCACCACGAGCGCCGATACCGACAGCCGCAGCAGCTCGCGGATGATCTCGGGCGGCACGCCGGCGGGGTCGGGGAGGGCGAGATCGACGAGCGCGAAGAGCACCGCGCCGAGGTTGAAGGCGCTGACGAACAGCGCCATGAACATCACGACGTAGAGAAACGCCTCCCGGGGCCGGGTCGAGACGGCGGGCCGCGGCACCGGGATCGGCGACTCGACGTCGGCGAATCCTGCCAGCGCCCGCCGGACCTGATCCGCCGGCCACCCCGCACGGATCAGGATGTCCTCGATCTGCTCCCGCGAGAGCCCCCGTTCCAGACCCTCCCTGACGAAGCCGACCAGATCCGGGCTGAGCGCCATCCGCCTCCTCCTTCGCATCGTAGCACGCACCTCCCTGCGCCCTGCGGGGCGCCGGCCGGCCCGCGCCTGCGGCGAGGGTATGCTCTACGGAACGCGCCCGCCGGCGGTACCTGAGCGTTCCGTGCCATCGCTCCGGCCGGGCGCACGAGGAGGGATCCGATGACCCGGACCGCTCTCGTCGGCCTGCTGGTGCTGGCGCCCGCCGTCGCGGCGGCGCAGACGGCCGAGCTCCCGCGCACGTCCTGGGGGGCGCCGGATCTGAGCGGGTACTGGGAGTACCGCAGCACCACGTCGCTCGAGCGCCCCGCGGAGCTCGCCGGCCGGGCGACGCTGACCCCGGACGAGGAGGCGGCGTACCTCGTCGAGCGCCACGCGGCCATCGGGCGCGAGCGCGACCTGCAACTGAACGCCGACTGGTGGCAGCCCGGCGGACTGACGGACGGTCGGACAGCACTGATTGTCGATCCGCCGGACGGCCGTCTGCCCGCGCGCACGCCGGCCGGCCTGGAGCGCGTGCGCACCCTGGACATCGGGTTCCGGGCGCGCGCGGCCGACGGGCCGGAGGACCGGGAGCGCTACGAGCGCTGCATCATGGGCCGGACGGTGCCGCTGCTCGCCGTCTCCCCCAATCGACTCGCGCAGATCTTCCAGACGCAGGACCACGTGGCCATCCTGCACGAGCAGAACTCCGACCTGCGCATCATCCCTCTCGACGGGCGAGTGACGCCCGCGGCGCCGGTCCGCCAGTGGCAGGGGACGTCGCGCGGGCGCTGGGAGGGGGACACGCTCGTCGTCGAGACTACGGGCTTCAACGGGAAATGGACGCTGCGGGGGACCGGCCCGAATGCGCGCTACGTCGAACGCTTCCGCCGGTCGGACGCGCACACGCTCGCCTACGAGTTCACCGCCTACGACGACGAGTCGTTCGCTGCTCCCTGGACCGTGGCGTTTCCGATCACGGGCGCGGCCGGGCCGCTCTTCGAGAACGCCTGCCACGAGGGGAACTACAGCATGCCGCTCATCCTGCGCGGCGCCCGCGCGCAGGAGCGGGAGCGGGAACGGCCATAGCCGCGGGCCGGCCGCCAGTCTGCGCTGCGTCGAATCGAGTCGCCCGAATCCGGTAATCGCCCCGCGCGGGCGCTCGCATCAGCTTCGCGGATCCTCACTGGCTTGCCGTAGACTTCCGGACTCCGGGTCTTCGGCCGATTCTGGACGCTCCGGAGGTCAAGGACCGAGATGACCATTGCGGACGAGCGGGAGGAACCGGTGATGACGGGTTGGGAGCAGGCCTTCGACGATGCCGAACGCGCCGCGGAGGCGGCGATCGAGGCGGCCCAGGCCCTGGTGTCGGAGACGAAGAAGATGCAGAAGGCGGCCCGGGTCGGGCAAATCGCCGGCATCAGGCGCAGTCGGGGCGCGCTCGACGCCGCCCTGGCGGACCTGCGGCAGGCGGTGGCCGAGGCGGTCGATGCGTGGCCGTTCGCGGAGGACGACGAGGAGCGGTATCTGGAGGGCGACTACGCCGGCGAGTTGCGCCGGACCGCGCGGGAGTGCGGTCTGGAGATCCACGAACGCGACGGCCAACTGATCTCTCACCCGTCGATCGTGCGCATCCTGCCCGGCGCCCGGGCGGTGCGGGTGGACCGGAAGAAGGTGTCCACCCTCCGACCGTCCCATCTGGCCGGCCTGCTGCTGGAGAACCAGAAGAAGCGCAGCCGCTACAACTCGGACCGTTTTCTGGAGGCGCTCCACACCGCCTATTCCGTCGTGTGCGGAGAGAGGACAGGCGACATGGACCGGGGTCAGGGGCCGGTGGTCAAGCTGGCGAGAATCTACGACGTGCTCGTTCTCCGGCCGGGCAGCAGGCGCGAGTACGACAAGACCGATTTCGCGCGGGACCTGTACGTGCTCCAGGCGCACGGTCCCCACCGGACCCGGACCGGCGCGAGGGTCTCCTTCCACGGCACGCGCTCCGCATCCTTCACGTTCGTGGGACCGGACGGTCAGGTGGTCAACTACTACGGGATCCGCTTCACCGAGGCCGCTTGATGGCCAACACCCTCTCGCTGCGGGACTGGCTGGCCCGAATCGACGAGGAGTACCTGTCGTCGTTCATCCGCGACGGCGGCGCGTCGATCAAGTTCGTCGTCACGCCGGACGTCCTGCAGGCGGAGCTGGAGGAAGCGGTGAGCCACCGCTGCCGGGAGCTGGACTGCCTGTTCGTGAAGTTCGATGCGGCGACGCTGCGGGCTCACATGCCGCAGGATCTCTTCTTCGCGCTGGCCCGGCGCATCGACTGGAGACGCACGGCGCGCCGGTTGATACTGAGTCTGGCCGCCGGCGCGCGCTACCGGACGGAAGGCCTGGACGCCTCCGCCGAGGGAAACATCTTCGACGCCATCGCCGCCGCCAACGGACTCGAACGGCAGTTCGTGCTCCAGGCGCTGCGGCCGGCGGTGCAGGAGCGCGTCTTCCGGAATCGAAAGCTGGTCAGGGACTTCCGGGTGGCCATGACCGCGCTCTGCCAGCAGGAGGAGAGCTGCGAGGGCGCGGAGTATGCGGGCGAGGCGCTGCTGAACTGGCTGACGGGGCACAATCCGCGCGTGAGCAGCATCCGGCCGATCCCGATCTACACCAGCATCAACCGCACCACGGCCCGGTACTTCGTCGAGTCGGCCCTGCACTGGTTGCGGGACGCGGGGTACTCGGGGACCGTGCTGGTGCTGGACAACCGGCGCGTCACCGTGGCCCGCAACCCCCGCGACGGCGCCCGGTACTACACGCGGGCCATGGCGATGGATCACTACGAGTTGCTGCGGGAGTTCGTGGACGATGTGGACCGGCTGGCCGGGACCCTGATGCTGGTGACGACCGGCGAGGGCTTTCTGGACGACGATGCGCGCGGGAAGGGCTTCGGGATCTACGAAGCCCTGAAGGCCCGGGTGATGGACGACGTGCACGACAGGAACCTGGTCAATCCGGTTGCGTCTCTGGTGCGCCTGTCGCGGGAGGGCCGACATGACGGATAGCGAGGATGTTGCGCTGACCCGCCGGCGCGCCCTCGAGGCGCTCCGCAACGGGGTCCCCAACCCGGCTGCGGTGGAGATACTGGGCTGCCGGCAGCCGGCGGCGGAAGCCGCGTTCACGGAGCGGCTGGCGCGAGCCGCGGAGGGCGACGGTCGCTCGGGCGGCGTGCCCGGAGTGCTGTTCTCCGGGAACTTCGGTTCGGGGAAGTCCCACCTCCTGACCCATCTGGAGCGCCTCGCGTTGTCGCGGGGGTTCGTCTGCAGCCGGGTGGCCGTGAGCAAGGAGACGCCGCTCTACGACCTCGGCAAGGTCTTCAAGTCCGCGGTTGAGAACGCGCGGATGCCCGGCCGGCAGGGGAGGATGATCGAGGAGCTGGCATCCGCCATGGACTGGAAGTCCGAACCTTCGGCCGGCTTCTTCCAGTGGACGGACGGCGAGGCGCGGGCCGGTCGGCTCAGCCTCCTCTTTCCGGCCACTCTGCTCGTCTACGAGAGGCTGGGAAATCCCGAGACAAACCGCCGGATCGAGTCGTTCTGGGCGGGAGACCGAATCAGGGCGGCGGACGTCAACGAAGGGTTGCGGCAGATCGGGCAGAAGAAGAACTACTCCTTCCGCGCCCCGAGGGCCGCCGACCTGCCGCCGCAGCGGCTGCGCTTCGCGACCGCGTTGATCCGGGCCGCGGGCTACCGCGGCTGGGTGATCCTGCTCGACGAGATCGAGCTGGTCGGCTACTACTCGCTCCTGCAGCGGGGCCGATCGTACGCGGAGCTGGCCCGCTGGCTGGCACCCGCGGCCGGTGACGTCTGTCCGGGGCTGGTCGCCGCGGGCACCGTCATCGACGCCTTCTACCTGGATGTCGTCAGCCCCGACGGCAAGCAGGACTGCGATTACGTCCGACCGCGGATGGAGGCGAGCCGGCATGCGGACCTTGCCCTCCGCGCGGAGGCCGGCATGCGCCTGCTGCACGACCAGCGCTGCATCCCGCTGGAGGATCCCACCGACCAGGACGTCAGGGGGACCGTCGAGAAGCTGCGCCGCATCTACAGCGAGGCCTACGGTTGGGATGCGCCGGCCGTCACGGTGACCGGCAGCCGCGCGGGGACGCAGGATCGGATGCGCTACTGGGTTCGTGCTGCCATCATCGAGTGGGACCTCATGCGCATCTATCCGGGGGTGCGTCCCGAGACCGTCGACGGCGGGTTTCGCCACACCTTCAAGGAGAACACCGACCTGGAACGGGCATCCCAGGACGATCCGCCGGACGCCGGATAGGAGGCCGACGACGGATTGATGGTGATGGGAATGCTCTCCGCGGTCCAGCGCGTCTGGAGGGCCGGCCTTCTCCGCCCGCGCCGGGACGCCCTGCCTTCGCACCCGAGTACCACGGAGGTCGCGGTCGCGCCGCCGCCGTCTGCACGAGTTCCGCCCGCTTGCGTTCACGGGCGGCATGGGCCGGGAGGAACGGACCGCCGTCGTCGACCGCTTCCGGGCCGACGGGACGCACAAGGTGCTCGTGCTGTCGCTGCGCGCGGGCGGCCTCGGCCTCAACCTGCCGGAGGCGTCCTACGTCTTCCACCTCGACCGCTGGTGGAATCCGGCCATCGAGCGCCAGGCGGAGGACCGGAGCCACCGCATCGGCCAGACCGTCAAGGTCAACGTGATCAAGTACTCCTGCACCGGGACCATCGAGGAACGCATCGATGCCGTCCTCGAGCGCAAGCAGGCGCTGTTCGAGGAGCTCGTCGACGACGTGTCGCTGGACCTGTCCGCGCGAATGAACCGCGGCGAGCTCCTCGGGCTCTTCGGCCTGGGATGGCGAGCCAATGAGAGCGATCGCCCATGACCAGCCCCTCTGACGGCCCGCACGCCGGACCGGTCGTGCAGACCGCGCGCATCGACGCCATCGACGTCCTGCGCGGCTTCGCCCTGCTCGGCATCCTGCTCATGAACGTGCAGTCGTTCGCGATGCCGCAGGCGGCCTACTTCAACCCCACCGCCTATGGCGACCTCGAAGGCGCCAACCGCAATGTCTGGGTGGCGGTGCGGATGCTCGCCGACCAGAAGTTCATGACCATCTTCTCGATGCTCTTCGGTGCGGGCATCGTCCTGATGGCGGGGCGGGCGGCGGCGCGCGGCGACGCCCGGCGCGTGCACTACCGCCGCATGGGATGGCTGCTGGTCATCGGCCTGCTCCACGCGCACCTGCTCTGGTCGGGCGACGTCCTCTTCCTCTACGCGGTGTGCGGAATGCTGGTCTACCCGTTGCGGCGATTGTCGCCGGGACGGTTGATTGCCATCGGAGTGGGCCTGCTGGCAGTCGCCTCGGCCTACTCCGTCGGCTCGGGCCTGTCGCTCCCGTACTGGCCGGAGGAGGCGCGCACCGGGTTCGCGACCGTGTGGCAGCCGTCGCCGGAGATGATCGAGGCGGAGCTCGCCGCCATGCGCGGCGGCTGGCTCGACCAGCAGCCCGCCCGTTCGGCGGGGGCGCTGGCGTTCGAGACGTTCCTCCTGATCACGTGGGGCGTCTGGCGCGCCGGCGGGCTGATGCTGATCGGAATGGCGCTCTTCAAGCGCGAGGTCTTCAGCGCGCGACGCTCTCCGCGCTTCTACGCCACGCTCATCGCGGTGGCGGTCGCCGTCGGTCTTCCGCTGCAGGCGTACGGCATCGTCCTCGACTTCGCGCGCGGGTGGTCTCTGTGGTCCTTCTTCCTGGGATTGCAGTTCAACTACTGGCCCAGCATCGCGGTCAGCCTCGGCTACGTCGGCCTGGTGATGCTGGCGTGCCGAACGGAGGCGTTGCGCGGGCTGACGCGCCCCTTCGCGGCCGTCGGCCAGACCGCCCTGACCAACTACCTGCTGCAGACGGTGCTCTGCACGACGATCTTCTACGGCCACGGCCTCGGCTGGTTCGGCTCCGTGGATCGCGTCGGGCAGATCGGTGTGGTGGCCTTCGTCTGGGCCGTCCAGCTCGTCGCCTCGCCCCTCTGGCTGCGCCGCTTCCGCTTCGGGCCGGTCGAGTGGCTCTGGCGCTCGCTCACCTACGGCGAGCGGCCGGCGCTACGGCGGGCGCCGGCGCCCGCTCCTGCGCGTTGACCGCCATCCAGGACCGGGCTCCGTCGAGGCCCGCCTGACCGTTCGCGCGAAGGTCGCGAGGGATGCCCTGCGACCGCGAGCGCTTCCCGGTCGTCCAACCTGACAACGAGCGCGCAGCAACCCCCGAAGGCGATGCGTCGGCGAGGGCGTCGCGTGCGCGAGGCGTTGCGTTGCTGCGGGCGTCGCGTTGCCGCGGGCGTCGCGTTGCCGCGGGCGCGCTGCGGTGGGCGTCGCGTCGTATCATGGATTCTGGGGACTGCGGTCAGCGGGGCGGTCCGGCGCTCGGGACCTCGCGACGCCGACGGCATCGCGGCGAGGGGGCAGGAGGCATGGCTGACGAACGGCGGCACCGGCAGCGGACGACCCGGTGGAGCGGCGCGGCGGCCTTGGCAACCGCCGTTGCGGGCGCCGCGTGCGCGCCGGGTGCCCCCCCACCGGCGGCCCAGGCCCAGGTGCGCGAGGCGCCCGTCGCGCCGGCCGACCTGCGGCCGGACGAGCTGGCGATGGTCGAGTTGTTCGAGCGGACCAGCCCGTCGGTCGTCTACCTCACGAGCCTCGCCCGCCGGGTCGACTGGTTCGGAAGGACCACGGCAGAGGTGCCGCAGGGGACCGGCACGGGGTTCATCTGGGACGAGGCCGGCCACGTGATCACGAACTTCCACGTCATCGGCGGGGCCGACTCCGTCCAGGTCGTGCTTCACGACCAGATGTCCTACGAGGCGGATTTCGTCGGCGCCTCACCGTCGCACGACCTTGCGGTCCTGCGCATCGCGGCGCCGTCCGGCGCCCTGCGGCCGGTCGAGATCGGCGACAGCGAAGGACTGCGCGTGGGGCAGAGCGTCTACGCCATCGGCAACCCCTTCGGCCTGAGCGCCACGCTGACCACCGGCATCGTCTCCGCGCTCGGCCGGCGCATCGAGGGGGTGGACGGAACGCCAATCGAGAACGTCATCCAGACCGACGCCGCCATCAACCGGGGCAACTCCGGGGGCCCGCTGCTGAACAGCGCCGGCCGTGTCATCGGGGTCAACACGCAGATCGCGAGCCCGTCGGGCGCCTCGCACGGCGTCGGCTTCGCCGTGCCGGTCAGCACGGTGCTGCGCGTCGTGCCGGAGCTGATCGAGACCGGCGAGTACGTTCCGCCGCAGCTCGGGATCGAGATCAACTACAACCTGAACCGGAACCTGCTGCGACGGGCGGGGACCAGCGGCGTTCTCGTCGTGGACGTCACCCCCGGCTCCGGCGCGGCCGAGGCGGGGCTGCGGGGCATCGAGGTGGAGGGCAACCGGCTCCGGCGCCTCGGCGACGTCATCCAGCGCATCGACGGCGAGCGGATCGCCTCGCCGGGCGAGATGCGGGCCGTGCTCGACCGCTACCGCGTCGGCGACGAGGTGACGGTCACCATCCTCCGCGACGGCGCGGAGCGGGAGGTCGTCGTCCGGCTGTCGTAGAACCAACCCTCTTGACACCGGCCGCCGGCCGACGCTATTGATCGTGCCCCCTGGACTTGCGAGCGTCCCGCTCGCGACTGACATGTAGCAGAGGTGAAGAGACAATGTTCCGAACCAATGAGACATGGAGGGTCGTTCGCGTAGCGGCCCTGGGTATCACCGTCGGCGTTCTGGCTGCCACCGCAGCCGCGCAACCGCCACCGCCGCCGGAGACGTTCACCGGCACCACGGCCAACACGAGCGCCCCCGGCGTCGACCTCCGCATCAACGTGCTGCGCTGGTCGGAGGAGGCGGATCGCGAGGCGGTCCTGTCGACGATCGAGCCGGCGCTCGAAGGAGCCGTGGCGGGCGAGGGCGAGACCATCAGCGACGCCCTCCAGGAGCTGCAGACCGTCGGCTTCATTTGGACCGGCGGCAGCCTCGGCTATGCCCTGAAGTACACCCACCGCACGGAGCTGCCCGACGGCGGCGAGCACATCGTCCTGGTGACCGACCGCCCGTTGGGCCTCTGGGACCGCAACGGCCCCTGGCGCGACGGCGACACCGAGCCGCGCGACTTCACCGTCGTCGATCTCCGCCTCGACGCGGAGGGCAACGGCGAGGGCCGGATGTCGCTGGCGTCACCGCTCGTCATCGATGCCGAGCAGCAGACCGTCGGCCTCGGCGGCGACCAGCCGGTCCCCGTGCACCTGGAGAACGCCAAGCGCGAGCCGCTCCCGTACTGGGCCCGCTGAGCGGGGGCATCCGGCGAGGGCGGTGGGCGGCGCGGC
>JAGWAJ010000130.1:1813-4004 GCA_021296475.1 Acidobacteriota bacterium | reverse complement strand
TGAGGGTGAGGACGGCCACCCGGGTCCCCGGCTTGTCGACCTCAGCCACCGGCGGCGCTGGGACTTCCAGGACAGCGGGATGGCCGCCCTGCGGCCGATGGGGCTGGCCGTTCCGGAACGATTCGGCGAGGTGGGTGTGCACGGCCCGGCGGTCATCAACCGCATGAACCGCACGCAGGTCGCGATCTGGCACCTGGGCACGGGTCCGCCGCCGGACACGCCCGGGGAGACCGGCTTCACGGAGACCACGGACGGACACTGCATGCTGGCCTTCGTCGGCGACGGGGTCCCGGAAGTCCTCGAACACCTGACAGCCCTGGATCTCTTCGACCCTGCCCGCGCAGCCCCCTTCCTGACCCAGGGACCGGTGCTCCACGTGCCGTGCCAGGTGGTGACCTTCGCGCCCGACCTGGTCGTGATGACCCTCGCCCGCGGCTACGGCGAGACGTTTGCGGAGGCGGTCCTGGCGTCCGGCGCGATCGCCGGGCTGCGGCCCGGCGGGGAGCGGGTGTTCCAGCGTGCGTTTGCCGAGGGAAAGCGTTTCAGCTGAAACGTCGCGCGGCGCCTCGCCGCTCTCGGTGCTCAGGCGGCTTTATCCACGGACTGCTAGGGAATCACCCCCCTCTCCCGTCCCGTCAGCCCAAGCAGGTGTTCCTGGAAGTAGCGGCGTCTCGCGGCGTCCGTGAACTGGGCGCTCTGGCCGGTGAACCAGTGCGGCTGCTCGGGCACGACGATCAGGTCGTGCGGCTTGCCGGCCCGGATGAGCGCCTCGACGAGCTTCATCGTGGCCGAGAAGGTGGCGTTCACGTCGCTGGTGCCGTGGATCAGGAGCAGCTTCGCCTCGAGCTGGTCGGCCAGACGCAGGCTCGATCCGTACTCGTAGCCTTCCGCGTTCTCCCAGGGGCGGTTCATGTACGGCTCGATCGCCCACGCGTTCTGGTCGTGGATGTCGTAGACGCCGTTTACGGCCACGCCGACATCGTAGAAGTCGGGTTCGAGGACGAGCGCGCGCACGGTCATGTAGCCGCCCCACGAGCCCCCGTGGATGCCGACGCGGTCCAGGTCCATCCAGGGCCGCGTGGCCGCGGCGTTCTCCATCGCCGCACGGTGGTCGGGGATCTCGTTGCGGCCGAAGTTGCGGTAGGCCACGTCCTGGAAGGCCTTGCCGCGCTCCGTGGTGCCGCGCCCGTCGACCATGAACACCACGAACCCCAGTTGCGCGAGGGCGGCCTGGCTGAGCCCGCGGCCGTCGGTGAACGTCTTCGGGACCCAGCTGATGAAGGGGCCGTTGTAGATGTAGTCGATGACCGGGTACTTCCTGGCCGGGTCGAAGTCGTGCGGCTTGTAGATCAGCCCGTAAAGGTCGGTCTCTCCGTCGGCGGCCTTCACGACGAACTCCTCGGGCGGCAACCAGCCGAGTTCGTCCAGCGCGCTCACGTCGGCTTCGGTCACGACGTGTACGAACTCGCCCGACGACGTGCGCACCTCGGTGCGGGGTGGGCGGCTCGTGCTCGAATGCGTGTCGACGATGTACGCGCCGTTGGGCGACACCGTGGCGCTGTGCTGACCCTCTCCGTCGGTGACGCGCACCACGTCGCCGCCGTCCAGCGAGACACGGTAGAGGTGTGTGTCGTACGGCCTCTCCTCCTCCATGTGCCCGGTGAAATACACCTGCCCGGCGGCCTCGTCGACGTGAACGATGCCGAGAACCGGCCAAGCTCCCGCGGTGAGTCTGCGGATGAGCCGGCCGTCCATGCCGTACAGGTAGATGTGGTCCCAGCCGTCGCGCTCGCTGATCCAGAGGAACCGCTCTCCGTCGGTGAGCGGGCGGGCCAGCGCGCGCCAGGACGGCGTCGTTCCGATCCCCTTGATGAAGGTGGGCTGCGTCTCTTCCAGCACGACGCGGGTTTCGCCGGTGGCCGGGTCGGCGGCGACCAGGTGCAGCGTCCGGTAGGTCCTGAGCATCCTGAGGAAGAGGTATTCCGACCCGTCCGGGAGCCATCCGACCGGGCTGAGGAGCTGGTCGTCCCCGCCGACGTCGAGCTCGACCGCGCGGCGCCCGACGACGTCCACGACGTGCACCTCCTGGCGGGGCAGGGGATTGCCGGCCTTCGCGTACGGCGCGTATTCGACTTCCTCGGTCTGCTTCAGCCAGTGCAGGATCGGAACGCGCTCCATGTGGCGGCTGTCC
>JAGWAJ010000130.1:0-1570 GCA_021296475.1 Acidobacteriota bacterium | reverse complement strand
GGGGGGTGACCGAGTAGCTGTCGAGATCCAGTTCGAAGCCGCGATCCTCGACCGTGAAGCGCACCGTGCGCTCGCTCTCGCCCTCGCCGGAGAACGTGAAGCGGTCGAAGGGGAGGCCGCGGTACGGCGGCTCGTGGCCCAGCACGGGAGCAAGCGCCTCGCGCAGCCGTTCGGTGTCGAAGAGGGGCTCGGTGGTGCCGGTGGCCGGATCCGCGCGCTGGATCACGGTCTGGTCGGGCTGACCCTCGGCGAACCAGAAGCTCTGACCGTCGGCCATCCAGTTGACCGCACACGCGGCCGAGCCCAGGGGTCCGGCGTCCGGGCAGATCACGCCGCCCTTGATCAGGCTCGGGATCGACATGTAGCGGGCGTACAGCTCGTCCCGCTCCGGGTCGAGCGACTCCTGGGCGTTCGCGGCGGCGGGGACCAGCAGGCCGGCCACGGCGAGCGAAACGGCGAAGACACGCATGATCGCGGGCTCCTCTGGGCAGCAGGGCGGAACGGGTCTGGCTTGAGACCACGTGCGCGGCCAGTATACGGGCAACGCAACCCGCATTCCAGACGAGGTCACCATGGCGATGTCCCCGAACCCGATTTGCCGTCCCGCAACACCGCTCACCCTGCTGCCGCTGCTCGGGCTGGCGTCCATGGCGTACGCCGTCGGCGCCCCCGCCTCGGCCCAGCAGGTCACGGAGCGCGACTACGCGCGGGCCGAGCAGTTCCTGCCGTGGAACGCGGCCAGGCTGATCGCCGGCGATCAGGTCGTGCCCGAGTTCTTCGACGGGGACCGTTTCTGGTTCCGCAGCCGCACGTCGTCGGGTCACGAGTTCATCGTCGTCGACCCGGCCGCCCGCTCACGCGAGCCCGCCTTCGACCACGCCCGGCTCGCCGCCGCCCTCTCCATTGCGGCGGACACCGCATACGAGGGCCGCGACCTGCCCTTCGAGGAGTTCGACTTCGTGGACGGCGAGGGATCCATCCGGTTCCACGTGGCCGACTCGGTGCGCTGGCGCTGCGACATCCGGACCTACACCTGTGCCGGCCCGACCGCGGAGGTGGCGCCATCCGACGCGGAGCGGCCCTCGCCCGACGGCCGCTGGATCGCATTCAGCCGAGACGAAAACCTGTGGGTGCGGGACGCGGCTACGGGCGACGAGACCCAGCTGACCACCGATGGCGAGAAGGACTTCGGGTACGGCGCGATCCCCATCACGAGCCGCCGGGCCGGCCGCGAGCGGTCGCCGGTGCTGCAGTGGTCCCCCGACTCCCGCCGCATCGCGACGCACCGGTACGACGAGCGCGAAGTCGAGCGCTTCCACCTTCTGGAGGCGGCGGACGGGCGGCCCATCCTGCACACCTGGGCCTACGCGCTGCCGGGTGACTCGATCATCCCCACGTCCGAGCTCTGGATCTTCGACGTGGAGGCAAGAGCCGGGGTGCGCGCCGACGTCGATCCCCAGCCGGGGAACTTCGCACGCGGCGACACGACGTACGCCGACGTGCAGTGGACCGCGGACGGCGCCTCCGTCTTCTACACGCACCGGACGCGGGACTTCAAGAGCTACAAGCT
>JAGWAJ010000129.1:3662-4011 GCA_021296475.1 Acidobacteriota bacterium | reverse complement strand
CAGGCCTCGTGAAGACCCGGATCAACGATCGGCTGGAGTCAGCCGACTGCGACACGCTGATCCTGCACACCCCGTCGATACTGATGTCGGATCCCGGCGCGAGAGCTTCCGGCGACCCGGCCGCGACCTACCGCAGCCACGTGTCCCGGCTCATCGACGCTTTCTCAGTCAGCCCTCGTCGATGGTGAGCGGTCGGGCCGCTTCGGGGAACATTCCCGCGTCGTGTGAGAAGCCGCGCTTGTAGATGAGGGCGCTGCGGACGTAGCTGAGGCACTCATCGCCGTCCTGGTTGAGGCCGCGGGTACGCACCGTGACTATTCCGGCATGGGGACGCGACGCCGACTCGCGC
>JAGWAJ010000129.1:1078-3294 GCA_021296475.1 Acidobacteriota bacterium | reverse complement strand
CAGCACCGAGCCCACCATCTGCAGCAGGCGGCGCTGGAACACGGTCACCCGCAGTTCGGCGTCGTGGCGGGGTCCGGGCCGGTAGAAGGCCGACTG
Organism: Acidobacteriota bacterium; assembly: GCA_021296475.1. Lineage (GTDB taxonomy): Bacteria > Acidobacteriota > Vicinamibacteria > Vicinamibacterales > UBA8438 > JAGWAJ01. The sequence goes on along the minus strand of JAGWAJ010000129.1, from coordinate 3,198 downwards.
CACGCCCCGCTGCATCCTCTCGCACACATCGAAGTCCTCGTGCTGGACCCGCGACAGCAGCTCCGTTCCGGCCCGCACGTCCGCATCCGGGTCATGCGAGAGGCTGAGGATCCGGGCCCGCGTGGTCGTGGGACTCGTCGGGGTCCACCACATGACGGTGGCCCCTCCGGTGGGGAAGCCGATCACGTGGAGGTTGGGGAACACGTAGCAGCCCAGCGAGCCCTGAGAGGCCTTCCCCGCCAGGCCGGGGCGGGGCTCGGGCGGCAGTTCGGACTCCCTCCAGGGAACGGCTGCCACCGCGGTGGTGTCCCCGGCGTATTCGGCGAGGCCGTCGAGATCCACCAGCGCGGCGATCGACCCCTCGTGAACGATGGAGAGGTGGTAGTCGCAGATGGCGTTGTCCATCACCAGCTTCCAGTTGGCCGCGATCGGATCGTCGAGAGACGCACCGAGTCCCATGCCGGCGATGTCATGGCCGCCCAGCAACTCGGGAATGTCCTCGAGGTAGTCGAGCAACTCGGGCGCGTCGCCGCTGACGTTGACGAAGACGAGCCCCTCCCAGGTGTCGAGACGCAACTCGGTGAGGCCCAACTGCGACGGGTCCAGCGGCGTGGCGAACAGGTTCCGGCGAGGGATGCCGGTTAGCCGCCCGTCGAGTTCGAAGGTCCAGCCGTGGTATTCGCAGACAATGCGCCGGCCGCAGTTGCCCGTGCCGTCCACGAGCAGGCTCGCCCGATGAGGGCACACGTTGGCGAAGGCCCGCAGGTCGCCGCCGGTGCCCCGCACCACGAAAACCGGCTCCGAGCCGATCGTGTCGGCCACGAAGTCTCCCGGCTCGGGCAGCCAGCGCTCGTGAGCCACGAACATCCAGCTACCCGGGAACACGTACTCCAACTCGGCCTCGTAGAACGCAGGGGACCGGTACACCATCGGGTCCATCAGGCCGGTCGGGCCCACCTCAAGCACGCTTGCAGGGTAGGAACAGGCCCTGCTCCCGTCAAACGCCAACGATACGTCTGATGTATTGTCCGCGGCACCGCAGCCCTGTGCCCACGAACGGAGGCAGCCATGACCATACGGACGGCCCTGGAACTCGTCGATGAGATCAACGAGATCGTCGAGGCCCGCCACATCAAGGAACATCCGCTCGTCGACGAGATCCGCGCGGGGAGGGCGTCGCGGGCAGCCATTGCCGGCTTCCTGAGGAACTTCTACCAGATCGGTCCCCGGCCCTCGCCCCAGGCCGACTGCGCCATCTTCGCCAAGTGCCCCGAGGATCCCGAGATCTTCCACCACCTGTTCGAGGACGTCATCCTGGAGGAGGGAGCAGGCACCGAGTCAGGCACGGAGCGGCATCTCAACGTGTTCCTGGAGCACGCCCAGGCCTTCGGACTCACCCAGGACGACCTCGACAACAATCCGACCATCCCCGAGTGCAAGGCGTTCGTGCACTGGCGCTACCACCTGGCCTACAAGGGCGACTGGCTGGGCGCGATCGCGGGCATCGCCTTCATCGAGGGCGCATCAGCGCGCCGCAACGACATCATCATCGAAGGGTTGGTGGAGCACTACGGCTTCGAGCGGGGCGCGCCCGACCTGCTGTTCTGGGAGCTGCACGCCTCCGAGATCGAGGAGGGCCACGGCGACATCGGAGCAGTGGTGGTGAGCCGGTACGCCAACGACGCCCACACCCAGGAGTCGGTGCTGGACGCGGTGGTCACCAGCATCGATTTGCAGTGGCTGGCCTTCGACGGCATACACCGCGCCTTCTTTGAGGAGGACCCTGCCTACGAGCGCTGGCGCTGAGCCCGACACGCGAATTGGCAGCGACCAGCACCTCATAGGGGCCAAGACGCTGCCAATTCCGCCGCCGGAGGTAGTCCGGCCTCTAGTGGCGGGAGAAGTGGTCCCGGATCAGCTGGCCGACCTCGGCGGGGTGCTCGAGGTTGGGCTCGTGGCCTCCGGGGACCACCATCGACGAGAACGAGTCGCCCAGTTCGGCCATCTTGGCGGCCCATCCCTGCTCGAGCAGCGGATCGTCGGCCCCCTCCACCCACAGGATCGGGGTGGCGCAGTGCCGCAGCGGCTCGGGCCAGTCCTCCGGTCGGACCACTCGTTCC
>JAGWAJ010000129.1:0-1048 GCA_021296475.1 Acidobacteriota bacterium | reverse complement strand
CCCGGGATCATGCTGTTGTCGAAGCGACGCTGGAAGTGATCCTCCATGCCTTCGACGCTGCTCACCAGCATGGCGGTCAACCGGGCGGCGGCATCCAGGCTGGGCGTGTAGTCGCTCAGCCGCTCGATGCCTCCCGGCACCCGGTACAGCCGCCCGCCCGTGCCGGTTATGGCCACCGCGGCCCTCACGTTCCATCCCCATTGGGGCTCCGCGGTACCCCGGGCCACAAGTTCGGCCCCGAAGGAGTTCCCCGCGAAGAACACCGGCCCGTCGAGTCCGAGAACGTGGCAGATCGACCTGAGGTGCTCAAGGCGGAAGTCGTAGGGAGACCGGTCGAAGTAGCAGACCTTGTCGGTTCCGCCCCAGCCGACGAGATCGGGGGCGATCACGTGATAGTCGCCGGCCAGTTCACCGATCACCCCGTCCCAGCACAGCGCGGCATCGGTGCCGTAGGCCCCGTCGTGGACCAGCACCACCGCGGGCCGGTCCGGCTCCCCGGCCTCGATGAGGCGGGTGCGGAACCCGCCCGCCCGTATGAACCTGGTGTGGAAGGCCGCCGTCATAGTCGGCGTACAGTAGCGGCCCGTACCCAGCCAGCAGGAAGGCGAGTGGCGTGATCCAGTACCCGGTTGAGGCCGACGGCGTGCTGACCCGTGTGCTCGCTGCCGGCGCGGGCGACGACCATCTGGTGCTGGTCCACGGCGTCGGAGCCCGCGCCGACCGCTGGCGCCGCAATGTCGATGCTCTCGCCGGCGCGGGCTGGCACGTGCATGCGCTGGACCTGCCCGGCCACGGGCTGGCCCAGAAGGGCGACGGACCCGACTACACGGTGCCCGGATACGCCCACTTCCTCGAGGGCTTCCTCGACGTGATCGGGGCCCCAAGCGCGGTGCTGGTCGGAACGTCGCTGGGCGGCCACGCGGTGGCCACCCTCGCCTGCCGACGTCCGGAGCGGGTACGGGCCCTGGTCCTGGTGGGCAGCATCGGATTGATCCCGTGGGGAGCCGAGCGTCGAGCCGGCACCCGTGGGCGGCTCAGGGACGCCTCC
>JAGWAJ010000128.1 GCA_021296475.1 Acidobacteriota bacterium | reverse complement strand
TCCTGGTGACGCCGTCGTACTGTCTGAACCTCATCGACGAGATGCAGCGCCGCGGCATGGATCCGGTGTCGTGCTCGCTTGAGGTCGGGATCTTCGGAGCCGAGCCGTGGACAGAGGAGCTGCGATCCGAGATCGAGGCTTGTCTGGGCATCGACGCGGTGGACATCTACGGGCTCTCGGAAGTCATGGGGCCGGGCGTGGCCCAGGAATGCGCCGAGACCAAGGACGGGCCCACCCTGTGGGAGGACCACTTCTACCCAGAGATCATCGACCCCGACACCTGCGAGGTGCTGGCCGACGGCAGCTTCGGCGAGCTCGTGCTGACCGCGTTGACCAAGCGGGGCCAGCCGGTCATCCGCTACCGCACTCGCGACCTGACCCGGCTGCTGCCGGGCACGGCCCGCACCATGCGCCGCATCGAGCGTGTCACCGGCCGGTCCGATGACATGTTGATCGTGCGGGGCGTGAACGTGTTTCCATCCCAGATCGAAGCCGAGGTCCTCAAGGTGGACGGCCTCACCCCGCATTTCCAGATTGAGGTGGATCGGTCGGCCAACCTGGCTGCCCTGACCGTTCGGGTTGAACAGGATCCCGCGGCGCGCCAGCTGCCCGAGCATCTGGCCACGGCCCTCGCGCACCACATCAAGGGCAACATCGGGGTGCCCGGCGGTGTGCCCCGCTCCGCAGGCAAGGCCCAGCGAGTCGTGCCCGCAGGATGAGGGTCCGCCAGGTGAGGCATCACTCGCGGTGAGAGACATCGCCGGATGAAGGACGCAGCCCGATGAGAGACATGGCCGCCGCCGTGCGGCAGCGCTGCTCCGAGCCCGATATCTCGGCCCGGTCAGTGCTGGTCACCGTTCTGGGAGACTCGGTGTTGCCGGTCACCAAGACGCTCTGGCTCTCGAGCCTCTTCCAACTGGCCAAGCCGTTCGGGTTCAGCGAGCGGCTGGTCCGCACCTCGATGTTCCGGCTGGTAGCCGAGGGCTGGATGACCAACGAACGGATCGGTCGCCGGAGCCGCGCGAGTCCGAGGACGCCGACCGCCGCATCTACGGCACCGAGTCGGACACCTGGGACGGCTCGTGGACGTTCGCCGTCCTCGACACCCCGTCAATGCCCGCTGAGGAGCGCGACCGGATCGTCAGGCACCTGCGCTGGCACGGCTTCGTGGCCTTGGGCCGGGGGCTCATGGCCTCGCCGTCGGTCGGGGCGTCGAGCCTGCGCGAGCTCCTGCATCTGGTGCAGCCGGCGGCCGCGGTGCCGATCGGAAGATCGGAACTCGACGCACTAGACGGACTGGTGGAGGAGGGGTACTTCGCGGAAGTGTTCCGGACCGCCGACACCGAGGCGGCCTACAGCCAGTTTCTTGCCCGCTACGAGCCCTGGTCGCGTCACGACGTCGAGGACGCCCCTCCGCGGGACGCGTACGCGCTCCGCACGATGCTGGTGCACGAGTTGCGGCGGATCCGCCTGCGGGTCCCCGACATGCCGGCAGAACTGCTGCCGACCGGCTGGATCGGTGACCGCGCCTACGACCTCGCGGCCGACCTCTACCGGCGACTCAGCCCGAGTGCGGCTCAGGCCCTCAGCGAGATCCTCGAGGTCGACTATCCGGGACTCATGCCCAGCCGGTTCGAGCCCTGAGTCCGCCGTAGCGAAGCTCCTCACCTTCGACGTGCGTCAAGCACAAGCGGCACCATCAGCCGGCCTCACCGTGGTGGGAGCCTGATCGAACCGTGTTCAGTCACATGTTGTCAACTACGTACTGTCAACGCAAGTTTGGCGCTCAACTTTGAATAGCGGCCGCACCAAGGTAAGAAAGTTGCACCGAACCACGTGCTACAGGACCGAGCACTGGCCCATTGCTAAAGTATTGTCCCTAATCTTAATTGATGGGCTAGAGTAGGCAACTAGGTTGCACAAGGCTCAACGAGTAGGAGCCTTGGAGGGTTCGGCATCATGAATCGCGGCCTCACCGGTCAGTACACAGTCACATCTGTAGGCGGTGAAGACGTGCGGGCGTTTGTTCCGGCGCCGCTCCCGCCCGATCCGCCGTTGCAGTTGGACGGCTCGCTGCTAGTGGCTCTGGAAGAGGCCAACATCGCTCTCGGGCGCTTGGACGGAGCGGCGACCCACTTGCCCAACCCGCATCTGTTCGTGTATTCCTACGTCCGCAAGGAGGCTGTGCTCTCGTCGCAGATAGAGGGCACGCGATCGTCGCTGTCGGACTTGATGCGCTATGAGTTGCGGGATGCGCCTGGCGTGCCGCGCAGCGACGCCGCCGAGGTGTCCCGTTATGTGAAGGCCCTGTACCACGCCACCGAACAGATGGAGGATGCCCGGGATGGCCTGCCTCTGTGCAACCGGCTTCTGCGGGAGGCGCACAAGATCCTCCTGACCGGCGCCCGAGGCGGCGACAAGCTGCCCGGCGAGTTCCGGCGCTCGCAGAATTGGGTCGGCGGCACGCGTCCTGGCAACGCGGCATTCGTGCCTCCCCCGCCGGTCGAGGCGGTCGAGGCGATGTCCGCCTTGGAACGGTTCTTGCATGCATCCGACGACGGGCTCCCGACGCTGGTGCGCGCCGGCCTCGCCCACGTGCAGTTCGAGACGATCCATCCGTTCCTTGACGGCAACGGTCGCATCGGACGGATGCTCATAGTCCTGGTGCTGTTGGAGCGTGGGGTGTTGTCCACGCCGACGCTGTACCTGAGTTTGTTCCTCAAGCAGCACCGCGGGCTCTACTACGAATTGCTGGATCGGGTGCGCGCAACCGGCGAGTGGGAGGCATGGCTCGAGTTCTTCCTTGATGGTGTGCGCTCGACCGCTGCGACCGCGCTCGACACTTCGCAGCGCCTTGAGCGGATGGCCGCCGACCACCGGGCAGCCATATCCGGCAGCGGCCGCGGCGCAGGGTCGGCACTGCGCGTGCACGAGGCGCTGACCGAGATGGTGTTGGTCGATGTGGCCGAGGTCGTCGAGCGCACGGCGCTGTCGGCACCCACCGTGGGGGCCGCCCTACGGAGACTGTGCGATCTCGGCTTGGTGTCGGAGGTGACCGGCCGGAGACGCAACCGGATCTTCGCGTACGACGGCTACCTGGAAGTACTGGAAGAGGGCACCGAGCCGCTGTGAAGGCCGCTCCGCAGGCGGCGTGGGGGCAGCACTCCCACGCGTGGCTGGTGTTCGAATATCAGCGCTGCGGTGAGGTGGAGCGGCTCACCAGCTCGCCCTCGACGCGCAGATTGGGGATGATGCGGTCGAGCCAGCGGGGCAGCCACCAGTTGCGGGCGCCGAGCAACTCCATGGTGGAGGGCACGATGAGCATCCGCACCAGGGTGGCGTCGATGGCGATGGCGGTGGCCAGCCCGAGACCGAA
>JAGWAJ010000054.1:10488-23109 GCA_021296475.1 Acidobacteriota bacterium | reverse complement strand
GGCTGGGCGAGGGGCCGAGCGCGGCCGTCTCCCGCAGCGGCCCCGTGATGGTCACGCTGGAGACGACCGGCTCGCCGCTTGCCGCGCGGTAGGGGTCGCGGCGCAGGTCGGGGTCGAACAGGTCCTCGACGTAGGCCGACGTCCGGGACGCGAAGTAGACCTGCACCAGGTGCGGGCCGGCGGAAACCGGCGTGCGAAAGCGCATGCTCTCCAGGATGCGGCGGTTCCGCTCGTCGCCGCGCGCCCCCTCCGGGCGCTGCACGATGCCGGTCCAGACCCGTTCGCCGTCGATGCTCACGTCGAGCTGGTGCGGCTCGCCGGTGACGCCGAGGAAGCCGCCCGCGACGCCGCTCTCCTTCGGCCGCATCTGGAAGAGGTACTCGCCGTCGGCCGGGAAGTGGTGGCGGAACGCAGCCCCGCCGCGCGTGCCGAACGGGAGGTCGTCGCTCCAGCGGACGCCCTGGTCGCGGTCCGTGGGGATGAGGATGGTCTCGGGGGCGGGCGTTCCGCGCGGGCGGCCGAGGGCCAGCTCCGCGATGCGCGCCGCGGCGCCGAGGTAGCGCTCCGTGAGCGACGGCGAGAGCGTCAGGGCGTCGGCGTTGTTGTCGAATCCGTAGGCCGCGTTGTCGGCGGGGAGCAGCGCGGCGTCGATCTCGACCGCCAGGAGGTCGCGGACCGCGTTGCGGTACTCGGCCCTGTTCAGGCGGTGCAGCGTCGGCCGCCCGGGGTCGGGCCGCGCCTCGGCCGCGCGGTCGAGGGTGGTCTCCAGCCAGGCGACGACGGCATCGTACGTCGCCCGGTCGGGGCGCGGGCGGCCCGCCGGCGGCATTGCGCCGGTCCGGAGCTTGCGCACCACCGCCTCCCAGACCTCCGGGTGGTCGCCGGCCCGCGCCATATCGAAGGTGTCGAGCGCCAGGCCGGCCGTCCGCGTGCGCGCGTTGTGGCAGGCGAAGCAGTAGCGCTGCAGCACCTCCCGCGGCGGCGCCTCGAACGGCGCGGCGCTTGCGGCGGCGGCTGGCTCCGTGCCCCGGGGCAACTGCGCATTGGTGCTGTCTTGCTGCTCGGCGACCGGCGGCTCCCCGGCCGTCTGCAGCGGGGATGCCGCCCAGCGTGCAGGGGCAGCGTGGGCGCTCGCAGCCAGGCCCGCCGCCACGCCCAGCGCGAGGACCACGCGCCCGATGCGCCGCAGCCACGGCGACGAACGTCGAACGCTGCGCGGGTCGGCGACCTGCGGGGAACGAACGGCGGCACGTCGGTCCGTCATCGCTCGAGCGCCTCCTCCGGGATGGCCGCCGCGCAGGGTGCCGGACACTCGATCTCCTGCGCCCCGAGTTGCCGCAGCAGCGCCGCGGTGTGGGGGTGGGCGGCGAACGAGTTGCCGTACTCGACGCCGTCGGCGACCCGGAGCGGGGTGCGGCCGTCGAGGGCCACCGCGTCGAGGGCGGCGCCGCGGTCGAATAGGTACTGCACTACGCTGTTGGCGCCCCGGTAGGCGGCGGCGTGCATCGCCGTCTCGCCGACGTCGCTCACCGCGTCGACGTCCGCGCCGAGATCCTCCACCAGCAGCCGGACGGCCTCGAGCACCTGCGCCTCGCTGGCGCGGTCCTGGTTCGAGGCCCACGAGATGCCGGCCGCCGCCATCAGCGGCGTGATGCCGTCCTCGGTGTCGATCGTCGGGTCGGCGCCGTGGTCGAGCAGCAGCCGCAGCACCTCGACGTCGGCCGACTTCGCGGCCAGCATGAAGGCGGTGGCGCCGGTCATGTGGCGGCGGTAGCGGGCACCTGACCAGCGCGGCTCCTCCATCGAGTTGCGGCCGTTGACGTCGGCGCCGTAGGCGAGCAGCGAGCGCAGCACGCGCAGCCGGTCGAGGCGCACCACGATGAACTGATCGCTGATGTGCCAGTTGGCGACATGCACCGCGGCCTGCAGCGGCCGCCCGAAGATGTTGCCGGGCACGATCCCCTCGGACTCGCGCTCGCTGTAGCCGAGCTTGCGGATCTCGAGCGGCATCGGCCGGGCCCGCATGCCCTGCACCGTGAGGCGCGTCGAGCCGCCCTCGGCGTTCGGGTTCGCGCCGCGGGCGAGCAGCAGGTCGACCAGGTCCTCGTGACCGTTGACCATCGCCACGAGGAGCGGTGTCGCCCCGTCGGGCCGGTGCTCGTTGACGTCCGCGCCGGCGGCGAGCAGGGCGCGGACGCAGTCCAGGCACCCCTTGCGAGCGGCGAAGAGCAGCGGCGTGGCGCCGCTGCCCGAGCGCGCGCCGAGGTCAGCGCCGCGCGCGAGGAGCACCTCGACGACCGCCGCGTGCCCCTCGGCCGCCGCCCACATCAGCGCCGACTGCCCGTTCCACGTCTCCTGCGCGTCGACGTCGGCGCCGGCGTCCGCCAGCACCTCGACGGCCCCGACCTGCCCGGAGCGCGCCGCCAGCAGCAGCGGCGTCTCCCCCGCCCGGACCGCCTGCCGGGGGTCGTTCGGGTCGGCACCGGCGGCCAGCAACCGCGCGACGATCGCCGCGCTGCCGTTGCGCGCCGCGAGCGCCAGCGGCGTCACGCCGTAGCGGTTCGCCCGCTGGGCGTCGGCCCCGGCGCGGAGCAGCGCCCCGACCGTCTCTGCATCGTCGCGGTACGCGGCCCAATGGAGAGCGGTCGCGCCATCGCCCTGCGCCTCGTTGGGGTCCGCCCCGGCGCCGAGCAGCGACCGCACGGCCGCGCGGTCGCCGAGCCGTGCGGCGTCGGGAAGGGTCGCCGGCTGAGCGGCCACCTGGCCCGCCGCACCCGCGTTCAGGCCGGCGACGAGAAGTGCCGTCCCGAACCACCGGAACCGCGAGGCCCCATCAGTCAAGCATGCACCCCGACCGATCCGATGCTACCTCTTCCTCCCGCGACGCCGGGCCGACAGGAGCCACGGGCTTCCCGGTCCAACACGGTCACGCGCCCGCCGCCCGCGTGCGGGCCTTTCTGTACGCCTGGGATACGGCAGACGTCTCGATCTCGTCCCGGAACCACTCGATCATCTCCAGGACGCTGGACTGCAGGTCCCGATAATCCGCCCGACCCAGATCCAACTGTTCGCCGTGCGCGACCGCGTTGCGGCGATGAACCAGCTTTTCGTTGATGAGAGCGCGTCTCGTCGCATAGCGCGATCTGTCGAAGTCCAGCACCTGCAGGATCTCCTCAAGCGCCTCGTACGTGAGATTCGATCTCGGCGTGATTGCGTCCTTCCATCGGATCGATGTTCGACGATCTTCATCCAGTACGGCGTCGACTACCGCGCGATGCTCCGCGATTCTGTGTGAAGCCACCGCGGCCGACAGCTCGGCTCTCAAGCTCAACGCAAGGAGGCCACGACTGAGTTCCCCGACGCGGAGGCGGCGCCGAGCCACAAGCTCGACATAGGCAGTCGACGCTGTACGAACGAACCCCTCCCAGTGCGCATACAGTAGGCAGATGGCGGACCTCAGCAGAATCGGCTGCACGTGACGCCGAGCCCTCTCGATCTCGTGGCCCACCGACGACAGCTCGCGCTTTCGCCAAGCGAGGCTTCTTGCCAGAGCCTCAGCGAGGTCATCCGGAGTTCGTACGGCCATCACGCAAACAGCGCGCGTCCCCGAGGGATCGTTACGGGGATCCGGGAAGACGTGCCGACGCCGGAACCTATTGCCGCCAGGAACTTCCCGTCCCGCCAAATGTCTCGGGCCACGGTCTGAACCCGCTCTCGATCGATCTGGTAGCCCAGCCTCGAGACGTTGAACCCAAGGCCCATGGCAATCACTTCGAAGGCGGAGATCAGAAAGCGACCGAGGTGACGGCGGCGTTGATGATCGTATCGTCTGAAGCTGTCGTCTGCGAGAGCCTCTGCCAGTACCTCGAACGTTCGAGCGAATGCGTTCCCGTGGATCTCCCTCTTCTCGCGTTCACTTGCCGCGGCGAGCTCCAGCATGGACTCCGTCAGGAACTCGCCGAACTCCGGGATTCCTTTGAGCCTGGGTTCATCGAGTTCCCGTAGCACCAGGAATCGGCAGACCAGCTCGAGGTCGTACTGCTCGAGTTCGGCCCTGTCGGATATCCCGAGACAACTTCGGAAGTGCTGATTGCCCGAGAGATCCGACACCCACCGATAGAGTGTAGGGTCAACCATGATCATCAAGACGTTGCGAAGCTCTTGGGCGGAAAGCTGAGAACCACCCGTGTTGAGCCGCTGAAAGAGCTCGTACTTGCTTCCCTCGCTGCTCTCCCTGAGTATGATCTTCACGTCGATCTTGGAACGCTTGATGATGAGTTGGTTCTCGCTCCCGATGCCCTTGTGCGTTTCGTAGTCGCGCCAGGTTCGATTCTCAAGCGACGGCAGGTACTTCGTCTTCACGAGCACCAGCGGTTCCACGCAAGCGTCTCCTTCATCCTTCAGAACGCCCATGAACTCGAAGATCGTCGAGAGCCGCTGCAAGCCGTCGATGACATCCCAGACACCGTCGTCGCGCTGAGAAACGAAGATGGACGGCAGCGGTATGCCGAGAAGAAGAGATTCGATCAGCCTCGCCTTCTGCGTCGCCGTCCAGCGGAAGAAGCGTTGGAACTCCGGGTGAATGTTCAACTCGCCGTCACGGTACAGGTTGACCAGCTCCCCGATCGACATCGGGTAACCGTCGCTTCTGATCTCTGCCCTGCGCTCCTGAATCTCGTCGTGCAAGGCCATCGCCTGCCCCTCCCAGCCAGTCCGTAACCCTACCACGCGACAGCGCGATGAACGGTCGTATGCACGTCCCGTGCCGCAGCCCGGCGGCCCGCCAGGGATGTCGTGGACGTCGGCGGACGGACGGCCGCCCGTCAGGCCGTGCGGAGCGTAGCGGGGACGCGATGGAACGCTGCCGTTCTTCCAGGCATTCAACTCGCGCCGGCGCTCGTGGCAGAATGCCCGTGCTCGACGGACCGTGTCCCCGGAAGCGGGCTAACGGGCAAGACGGCACGACAACCTGATGACGGCCAGACGGACCACGGCGAGCTTTCGACGGTGGCGGACCTGCCTGCTGATTGTTGGGGTCGCGACCTTTGCGTTCGCCTCATCTCACGCGCGCCAGGGTGGGGTCGACGAGCGAATCGGCAGCCACGCACCCACCGCTCGGGGGCCGATCGGGAGCGCATGGCGCGCGGCACCCGGGCCCGTCCCGACCGCCCGCGCCCTGGCCGCCGACGAGGTGCCCGACGACGTGGGCCATCTCACCTTCATGAGCCCCCACGCGTCGCCTATCGCCGTCAACGGCGGCAACGTCTTCGTCACGAACACGCCGGCCGACACCGTAGACGTCATCGACGTCGCCAGCCGGACCGTCACCGCGCGCATCCGCGTCGGCGTCGACCCGGTGGGCCTCGCGGTTCGGCCGGACGGGAAGGAGGTGTGGGTCGCCAACCACGTTTCCGACTCGGTCAGCGTGATCGACTCGGATCCCGACAGCCCGACCTACGCGCAGGTGGTCGCCACCGTGCAGGAAATCGGCTCCTATGGCGGCGCGACCTTCTTCGACGAGCCGGTGGGAATCGCCTTCGCCAGCGACGAGAAGGCCTACGTCGCGCTGTCGTCCGAGAACCGGGTCGCCATCGTCGACGTGGCGGCGCGGCGGGTCACCGGCCACATCGACATCAGGGCCCAGGACCCGCGGGCCCTCGCCGTCCGCGGCGAGCGCCTCTACGTCATCCCGTTCGAGTCGAACAACCGGACCCAGATCTCCGGCTGCCGCGGCGAGATCGACGGCGAGCTCTGCACCTTCGACGCGCAGGAGCACGTGGTCGACAACAACAACGTCCTGTCGCTCGGCATCACCGTCGATGTCGTGAAGCACCCCGACGTCCCGGACCGCGACCTCTTCGTTTTCGACACGACGACCGACGGGCTGGTCGAGGTGGTCGACACCGTCGGCACGCTCCTCTACGGACTCGCGGTCGGTTCTGGCGGCGAGGTCTTCGTGGCCCAGGCCGATGCGCGCAACGACGCCAACGGGCGCGCCGGCACGGAGGGCGAGGGACTGGCCGAGCTGGAGAACCGCGCCTTCCTGAACCGGATCACGCGCATCGACTGCGGCGGCGGCTCGTGCGGCGACCCCGAATTCATCGAGCTCGAGCCGCTGCCTCCCGCGCATCCCGCGGCGGGCGAGGCACTGGCTACGCCGTTCGCAATCGCGATCAGCGACGACGATGCGACGCTCGTCGTCTCCGCGGCCGGATCGGACAGGCTGTTCACGGTCGATGCGGCGAGCGGTGAGGTACTCGGTCGGACCGCCGTCGACGCGGTGCCGCGCGGCATCGCCCTCGAATCCGACGCCGACGGGGCGCCGTCGCGGGCCTGGGTCCTGAACGCGGTGGCCAACACCGTGTCGCTGGTCGACGTCTCCGCGCCCGCATCGCCCAGCGTAGAAGCCACCGTCGCCCTCGCCGATCCGACGCCGGCGGTCATCAAGCGCGGGCGCATCGCCTTCAACGACGCCGATGCGTCGTCGACCGGCACGTTCTCGTGCGAGAGCTGCCATCCCGACGGCCACACCGATCAGCTCGTGTGGGTGCTCGATACGCCCATCTGCGACCGGGACGGCTGCACGCAGATCCCCCCGCGCTCGACGATGCCGGTCCGCGGCCTGCGCGACACCGCCCCCTACCACTGGGACGGCATCCCCGGCGATCCCTACGGCGGCCCGAACACGGCCAGCACCCTGCGCGACGTCGAGGCGAACTGCGACGCCGACGATCCGCGGAGCTGCACGCGGCAACTGGTGGACAACACGCTCGGGTCCACCATGTGCGCGGTCGGCGAATGCGGCGCGAACGACGAAGGCCAGGCCGGCGCCCTCACCGGCGCCGAGCGCGACGACCTGGCCGAGTTCCTGCTGAACGTGCCGTACCCGCCGTCCCGGCGGCGCTCCTACACGAACGAGCTGTCGAGCGACGCGGTGGAGGGCTTCAAGGCGTTCCACATCGACGGCGTCCCGGACGGAGACGCGCGGACCGTCAACGTCTGCGGCAACTGCCACCGGATGCCGTTCTGGACCAGCACCAACACGCCGGGCAGCGGCATGGACGCCCCCACCTGGCGCGGCGCCTACGACCGCTGGCTGATCCTGCCGCAGGGGCGCTGGAACGTCATCGATCTGCGCGGCCAGGGAGACCGCAACGCCGGCTTCCCGGAACGAAGCATGTGGGGCGCCACGCTGCCCGAACGCGTGCACTTCTGGGACATGGTGGAGGAAGGCAGCACCGGGTTCTCCGGCGCCTTCGCGCGGCAGGTCACGCTCAACGCATCGTCACCCGGCCACGCGCTGACCGCCAAGCTGCTCGACGCCCTGGAGCTGGCCGACCGCGAGGGCGCCGTCGTGCTGCAGGGCGAGGGCGTGCTCATCGACGGCGACACGGCCACCGCCGTCGCGCTCGAGTTCGACGGCGGCAGTTACGTGGAACGGGGCGGCGGGACGCGGTCGTTCAGTCGGACGGAGCTCATCTCCAAGGCAACCGGCGGCAGCTTCGTCGGCACCTTCACGGGACGGCTGGGGCCGGGAGCCGGTCCCGACAACCCGCAGCCCGCCCTCTGGACACCGGGCCCGATCCAGGAGCAACGGGGCCGGCAAGTGTTTCCGGGACTGTCCGAGGACGACCGGAGCCTCCTGGTCAGCGGGCGGCACATCCAGGAAGGGGCGCAGGTCTTCGTTGACGGGCGGCGCGTGACCGGCAGCGTGCGGTGCCGCAGTGGCGCGCTCCCGGACTGCGAGCAGGAGATCCTCTTCATAGAGCTCCCGTGGTCGCAGGGAATGCACTTCCTGCAGGTGCAGAACCCCGGCGGGCTGTTCAGCAACGACCTCATCTTCTACGGCCGCCCCCTGCTCGGCACGGGGCTGATGGGCGAGGCGGACGCCGGAGCGCTGGCCGCGGGGGCCCTCCCGGGCGCCGCGGCGGACGCCGGGGGTGCGGCGCCGCGGTCTGGGCCGGCCCAGGAGCTTCCGAACGTCCTGCCGAATGCGCCCGTCGGGGACGCGCCACCGGACGGCACCATTGTCACCGCGGCCGACGGCGCGCGTTTCCGGATCGAGACGGTCGCAACCGCGCTCGAGGCGCCGGGCAGCCTGGCGTTCGCACCCGACGGCCGGCTGTTCCTGGCCGAGGGGCCGGGCCGCGTCCGGGTGGTGTCGAACGGCGGGCTGCGGCCGGAGCCGGCGTTGGAGCTGACGGGGTCGAGGAGCGGAGCCCGGCCGGTCGTCTCGGGACTTGTGCTGGATCCCGAGTTCACCCACAACGGCTACGTCTATCTGCTGCAGTCCGACGACTGGTACCGTGGAGCGCCCGCCGCCCGCCTCGTCCGCTACCGCGCCGGCGGCGATGCCCTGGTCCGGACCGGCACCCTGCTCGGCGGCCTGCCGCTCCCCTCCCTGCACGGCGGGGGCCGGCTGCGCTTCGGCCCCGACGGCCTGCTCTACGTGACGCTGGGCGACGCGCACGACACCGACGCGGCGCAGGACCTGGCCGCGTACGGCGGGAAGATCCTCCGCCTCCGGCCGGACGGCACGACGCCGCGCGACAACCCGCTCGCGTCTCCCATCTACTCGTGGGGGCACCGTGACCCGCGGGCGCTCGACTGGCATCCGCTGACGGGCGCCCTCTGGCTCGCCGAGCCGGGCGGGGCCGTCGCCGGCGAGCTCAACCGCATCGACGCGGGCGCGAACTACGGGTGGCCGATGGCGGCGGGCCCCGAACGCTTCGATCTGCTTCCCGGCATGCGTCCGCCGGTGCTCGACCTCGACCCGGCGGCCGGCCCGAGCGGTGCCGCCTTCTACGCCGGCGCGGCCATCCCCGGATTCCGGCACGACCTCTTTCTGGCCACCCTGGACGGCGCCCACCTGCTGCGCGTCCGCTTCGACCCGGCCGACCCGAGCCGCATCGTCGCCACGGAGCGGCTCCTCGACGGCGTGCTCGGCCGCCTGAGCGACGTCGCCGCCGGCCCCGACGGAAGTCTGTACATAGCGACCAGCAACCGCAACGGCATCGGAGTGTCGGCCCCCGGCGACGACCGCATCGTCCGCCTGGCTCCGGTCAACTGAGCTCAACCCACGAGACGCGGGACGATGAAGGCGCCCGGGATCCGGGCGTCGAGCGTGGCGAGTCTCGCCCCATGGGCCTCCGCCAGCGTCACCAGGTGGGCGTCCGTGGTCTGGGACGCCCGCTCACACCAGTCCGGAAGGTCGGCCGCCGGGCGGTCGTCCGCCAGGAAGCCGTGACACGCACCCAGTCCGCGCAACATGTCGGCGAGCGTATCCCCGGCGTGCGCCACCGTCACGCCGCCCGCCGTGCGCTGGACGGAGACGCGGACGAACCCCAACTCCGGAATCGCCGAAGTCAGCAGCCGCGAAGCCCGCTGCCTCCGGGTCGCGGCGATCCAGGTGGCCGTCCGCTGGTGGGCGACGTGGTCGGACCATCCCCACGCCACCAGCACGTTGACATCGAGCAGGTACTTCACGGGAAGTCCGCGAGAAGCTCGCGCACCCCCTCGGTCGTCAGCGGCGGCTGATCGCCCGGTGCGGCGAAGATCATCGCTCCCGTATGGGGACAGCGGACGAGAGGCGGCTTCCGGGGGCCGGGCGTCGAGGTGCGTGCCCGGCGGCGCAGGTACTCCGAGACGCTGATCCCCTCCTTCCTCGCGCGCGAGCGGATCAGCCGAGCCTCTTCATCGCTGACCTTGAAGGAGATCGTCACCACGGGGTAATACCGTAATACCTGCGGCGCGATCGCGTCAATCCGTTCGCCCCCCCGATGCGGAACACGCCGCTCGCATCGTCCGCCGTCGGCAGCGCAACGACGCATGCAGCGGTTCGGGGGCCGAGTGGGTCCGACGACGTCCGGCATCCATGACGGCCGGTTGGTCCCGACGATGTAGTGCGGGAGCGCGATGAGATACGATCCGGTAGTCGCATCGTGGGACGGGAGGACGGGATGGCAATCACGCTGACGGTGAACGGGCAGACCCGCACCGTGGACGTGGAACCGGACACGCCGCTGCTGTGGGTGCTCCGGGACACGCTGGGGTTGACGGGAACCAAGTTCGGGTGCGGCATCGCGGCTTGCGGAGCCTGCACCGTGCACCTCGACGGGCGGGCGGTCCGTACCTGCACCCTGCCGGTCTCGGCGGCCGAGGGGATGCCGATCACGACCATCGAGGGCCTCGAGCAGGTCCAGGACGGCGAGCTCCACGACGTGCAGCAGGCCTGGATAGACCACCAGGTGCCGCAATGCGGCTACTGCCAGTCGGGCATGATCATGGCCGTCTCGTCGCTCCTCGCGCAGCGGCCCGATCCGAGCGACGAGCAGATCGACGCCACCATCACCAACATCTGCCGCTGCGGCACGTTCGTCCGCGTGCGCCGCGCGATTCATGCCGTCGCCGACGCCCGGAAGGCCGGCGGCGCGAAGAAGGAGGAGCGTCATGGGTAAGTGGACGCGACGCGCCTTCATCGGCACCGGGAGCCTCGTCGGCGGCGGGTTCGTCCTCGGCGTGGCCGGCGTCGCCTTTGCGCCCGGCCGCCACAGCGTCGTTTCCGCCGATGCGATCGAGAAGGGCGAGCTGACGACCTGGATCACGGTCACTCCCGACAACTTCGTCACCATCCTGATCCCGCACTGCGAGATGGGACAGGGCTCGCAGACCGGGCTCGCGATGATGGCGGCCGAGGAGATGGAGGCGGACTGGGAACGGGTGCGCATCCAGGAAGCGCCCGCCCTCGACGCCTACGCCAACGCCTACATGCTGCGCGCGTTCACGAGCGAGTCGATGCCGGCGCCGCTCGAGCGCGCCATCGACTACGGCGCCTACCGACTGGCGCGCTGGTTCGGCACGCAGGCGACCGGCGGCTCGATGGCGGTGCGCGGCACCGGCTACGGCATGCGCATCGCGGGCGCGGCGGCACGGGAGATGCTGCTCGCGGCGGCGGCGGAGCGGTTCGGCGTCCGCGCCGACGAGTGCACGGCGGCCCGTTCGCACGTCACGCACGCGGCGTCCCGCCAGAGCGCGACGTTCGGCGAGCTGGCCAAGGCCGCGGCAGCCATCCCCGCCCCGTCCAATCCGCCGATGAAGGATCCGGACACCTACACCATCCGGCGTACGTCCAAGCCACGCTTCGACATTCCCCCGAAGGTCGATGGAAGCCTGGGCTACGGAATCGACTTCACGCTCCCCGGCATGCTCTACGCGGCCGTCGACATCGCGCCCGTGCAGGGCGGACGGCTCGTGTCGGTCGACCCGTCGCCGGCGAAGGCGATGCCCGGCGTCAAGGAAGTGGTTGAGCTCGAGGAGGCGGTCGCGGTAGTCGCGGACAGCTACTGGCGCGCCCGCAAGGCGCTCGCTGCGCTGAGCCCCCTCTACGACGACGCCGGGCATGGCGACGTGTCGAGCGACACGATCTTCGCCGCGTTCGACGAGGCGCTCGGAGCCGCCCCGGAGATGCCGGCGGAGGCGGCCAAGGTGGTCACGGCCGACTACCGCGTGCCGTTCCTCGCTCACGCCACGATGGAGCCGATGGCGTGCACGGTGCGCGTCGACGGCGACCGCGCCGACGTGTGGGCGGGCACCCAGGATCCGCTGAACGCCCGTTCCACGGCGGCCAGCGCCCTCGACTTCGACACCGACCAGGTCCACCTCACGAACCTGATGCTCGGAGGCGGCTACGGCCGGCGCCTGCCGTTCTCTTTCGACTACGTCCATATCGCCGCCCGCATCGCCAAGGCGATGTCCCCGACGCCGGTCAAGATGGTCTGGAGCCGCGAGACCGACATGCAGCACGGCTACTACCGGCCGGCCGCAATGTGCCGCTATGCCGGCGCCCTCGACGCCGCGGGCCGCCCGCTCGCCGTCGGGGCGAACTACGCCGGCGGCGGCGACGGCGAGTCGCTCTTCCTGCCGTACGCCATCGCGGACCAGCGCTTCGACGGCCGGAGCGCGTCGCACCACGTCCGGGAAGGTGCCTGGCGGTCCGTCCTCAACTCGCAGCACGGCTTCTTCAAGGAGTCGTTCATCGACGAGCTGGCCCACGCCGCGGGCAAGGATCCCTACGAGTTCCGGCGCGACCTGATGGACGAGCACCCGCGGTTCCGCGCCGCGCTCGTGCGGGCGGCCGAGATGGCCGACTGGGGCAGCCCGCTCCCCGAGCGTGAGGGCCGCGGCATCGCCATCGCGGAGAGCTTCGGCTCCATCGTCGCCCAGGTCGCCCACGTCGCGGTGTCGCCCGAGGGCAAGGTCAAGGTCCGCAACTTCTATGCCGCCGTCGACTGCGGCGACGTCGTCAACGTCGACAGCGCCGTGGCCCAGATCGAGGGCGGCGTCGTCTTCGGCCTCTCCGCCGCGATGGTCGCCCAGATCACCATCGGCGAAGGCCGCGTCATGGAGAGCAACTTCCACGACCACGAGATGATCCGCATCGCCGACGCCCCGAACGTCGAGGTGGACTTCATCCACTCCGGCGAGCGCCTCGGCGGCCTCGGCGAGCCCGGCGTGCCGCCGGTGGCGCCGGCGGTGACGAACGCCATCTACGCGGCGACGGGAATTCGGGTGCGGGATCTGCCGATCAAGAACCACGACCTGTCGAGGGCGTAGCGCGTACCG
>JAGWAJ010000054.1:0-10412 GCA_021296475.1 Acidobacteriota bacterium | reverse complement strand
GGATCAGCAATGTAGACAGGTCGCGCCAGAGCTTGTCGAACGACGGGGCTCCACGCCGAGCCGTGTCGAGATCGAAGTGCCTCGTTAGCAGTGCTTGATGGCGCGTCGGGCGGTACGAGTGAGCTTCCGGCATGTGCCGGGTAAGCCATCGCTTCGCGTCTCTGATCCCTTCCGCATCTTCGGGCGCACGAGCGTCCTCGCTGATGCCCGCCAGCCCGACAATCGACGTCACCGCCGCCACGAACCACGCTTCGTACTCGCGCTTCGCCAGCACGACGCGGATGGCACGGTCCGGCCGGGTCCCACTCGCCCGTCTCAGAAGATCCGGACCGAGCTCCGCCGGACAATCATCTTCCGCATCCAACAGGACCAGGACGCATCCATCGCCGTTCGCTATCCGTGCCGCCAACTCGATGGCGCGCTCCAGCTCCGTCGGCTTCACGATCTTGTACCGGTCGACACGAATCGGCGGCGTAACCTCCACGTTGGCATTGGGGGCCACGGCCTCGACGATTCGGCGCAATAGAACCGGAACTGCCTCCACCTCACCATGCCCCTCGACGATCGTGACGATCTTCGGCATCGCTCACAGATAGTCGAACAGGGGCAGCTTCTCCGGCCGCAGGTCGAAGACGCTCGGATCCGGTCGTAGTTGGTTCATGCGAAGAAGCTCACCTGCCGTATAGAGGTGATCCTTGAGCACGGATCGTCCCGCGCCGTCCAAAGGGCCGATGCGGCTCTCACCGTGCTCCGCAATGACGGCGACGATGGAATCGTCAGGTATGGTGTTGTCATCCAGCAGATCCGGACTATGACTGGTGACGAGCACCTGGGCCTGCTCCGCTGCGTCCTTGAGGCCGTCAATGAGAACCCCGGCGGCGGCGGGATGCAGTGCGGCTTCGGGCTCTTCGATGCCGATGCACCGGCGGGTCGAAACCACCCCGTCGAACGCCTGGAAGAGGGCAACGAGCACGCCGAGCGCCCGCAGGGTCCCGTCCGACATGTTGCTGGCGAAGAACCGCCAGGGGTAACGAGCCCCGCGAACCTCCTGCCTGAACTCAAG
This sequence comes from Acidobacteriota bacterium, assembly GCA_021296475.1. GTDB lineage: Bacteria > Acidobacteriota > Vicinamibacteria > Vicinamibacterales > UBA8438 > JAGWAJ01. Next base: position 9,349 of record JAGWAJ010000054.1, on the reverse strand, counting down.
GGTCTCCTTGGGACCGATAGACCGCTCGTCGACGCCCACCACCCCGGACACCACCTTGCCGAGATATTCCTCGATACGCTGCTTGATCTCCGGAGATCGGGTATCGAGGTTCGCAAGCACGCTGGCGATGTTGCTGCCATCTCGCTTCAACAGGTCGCCCGGGTCCGGCGATTGAAGCTCGCGAATGGCCTCCGGGTTCAGATTGTAGAACCCCATGCTGATGAGTGCGTCATATACCGGCCGAAAGGCCTCGACGCCGGAAACACTCACCAGGTAAAGGCGGTCATCCGACGCAACCGGCGGTGGATTGAGAGTGGTGCTGGTGACACTCCCCTGTTCCACCGAATAGAAGTGTCGTCCGTCGGGGCGTCGCACGAGACACTGCTCGCGCTGCACTTCGTACCCACCACGCGGCTTTGCGCCCACGGTGAACGAGTAGCTGACCGCAGACTGGTCAGGACGGAGATCGATACGAATCCCAAAGTGATTGGGATGCCCGCCAGACCTCCGGCGGACTTCGCCGATACCTCCTCGATCGCGAAGCGCATGGTCGAGCGAAAAGCGAACCGCGTCGGTGACGAAACGGAGAGCGTCGAGGAAGTTGCTCTTGCCGGAACCGTTGGGGCCGACCAGGAACGCAAGCTGTGCCGGAGAGATGTCGCACGCAGCAATGCTCTTGTAGTTGCGCAATGCCACACGGGTCACCAAACGACGATCAGCGTCCACACCGCCCCCCAATCCGTAACGCTATTCTAGTCGTTCGCCGGCTGCCGCTTGACTGCAGCGGATGCGCCCTCCTCAGGCGGACGCACAGGCAAGGTCGATGCCAACCTTGGACGGCTCGCTCAGGCGCAGGACTCGGCACGGTCACTGACCGTTCGGGCTCGCCGCCAGGCGGAGGGCACGCCACACGCCACAACATCCGAGACGCAAGGCTGTCACCTCCGAGCGGCGCGACGGTTGAACGGGTCGGCTCGTCGCCCTGGCTACCGGGCGGAGTCCGGGCGGCTGATCCGGAACGGCACCACGGCGCCGCGGGCGCGCTCGTTTCCCCGGGGGTCGACCGCGTCGACCTCGAACGGCCGCCCGATGCGGTTGCCGGCGGCGTCCTCGAGGGTCGCCGCGGCGACGAGCTGGTAGTCGCCAGGCCGCCACGGTGCGCGCGGCGTGAAGGTCCAGCGCGCCTCGCCCTCCTCCACCCGGATCGCCCCCGCCAAAGGCCGGCCGTCGCCGGTGGCCACGCGGAGCGCACTCTGCAGCAGGCCGTAGTCCAGCGGCACGGGGAAGCGAACCGCGAGTGGGTCTCGCGTAGCGGGGGCCGGCGGGTCGAGTCGCCAGGCGCCGGGATCGAGGGCGCGCTCGCGGGGCGGGCCCACGCGGTACTCGCGGCGGAAGGGCGCGACGAGCGGCTGTCCGGCGGCGTCGCGCCATCGCTCGTCGATCACCAGGGTGTATCTGCGATCGGCTGCCAGCGGGCGGCCCAGCTCGGCGTTCGGCCGGATGCCGCGCTTGACGCGCCCCGGGTCGTAGAGGACCGTGTAGCGCGTCCGATCCGCGTTCCACAGGTCGACTTCCAACGGCAGGAACGCGTCGGCAACCGGCTGGCCGTGCTCGTCGAGCAGGCGGACGTGCGGACTTCCGCTTCCCAGTCCCATCGGGGCGGAGAAGACGATGTAGAGGCGGAGGTGGTTCTCCGGCACCTCCGGACCGGTCGGATAGACGGCGGCCACGCGGGTCGACGGCGCGCGGTCGAGCGCCGGAATCTCGACCGTCGTGCGGAGAACGCGCGAGGCAACCGGTGCGGAATCGTGTCGCGCGGACGGGAGAGGCGCCGGATCGAACACCACCTCGTAGCGTTGACCCGCCGCGAACGGGAACCGCGGGGTGAAGCGCAGCGTGCCGGCGTGCACTGCGTAGCTGCCCAGCACGGCCGGCAACTCGGCGGAGGCCGGATCCTCCCGCGCGACGTAGACGCGCAGGATCGCCTGCCACGCGTCGCGCGACAGCGCGGCGCCGTCGAGGTGCGCCAGGTCTTCGGCCGGCAGCCCCACGACATCGACCGTCCGCTGCCCGGGGGGCGAGGCGGCCAGTCGGATGCGCGGCTCGCCCGGGACGAGTTGCAGCGCTCCGCCGCCCCGTCCGCCCGGGACGGGCGCTGAAGTACCGTCGATGAAGCCGCGCCGCTGGCCGCCGCCCCGCTCGCCAGGGGCGGGCTCCGGCGTCCCGCCGCCAGGCGGCGAACACCCCGGCGCGAGCGCGAGGGCCGCCACCAGAGCGGCGGCCCTCGCCGCATACGGCATCGGATGCAGGCGCCCGGCTACGGCAGCGCGGCCGCTTCGAGGTTCAGCCCGCCGCCCGCGGCGGCGACGAGCAGCATCGCCTGCGAGTCATCCAGCTTGTCGAGCTGCTGCACGCCCTCGAGCGCCGCGATGGTCTCGAACGGCACGCCGGCCGTATCGGGAATCGCCTCCGCGATGGCGTCCGCGGCGGCGAACGGCGCCGTCGGCACCTTCATCACGCCGCGATGTAGTCCTGCCCGTCCTTCTCGTAGACGATCATGTCGATCGGCCGGTTGCGGTTCCCGAACTCGGCAATCGTCGTCCCCTGGATCTTGCTTCCGGGCTCGAGCGCGGCGATCGGGAACTTGACGAGCGGCGTGCACAGGTAGCTGGCGACTATCGACGGCTCGCCGTCAATCTCGTACGGCACGAACGTGAACACGGGCGAGAACGTCTCGAGCTGCCCGTGCGACCCGTGGTAGATCTCCACGCTCGTCCCCGCGTTCGCCACCCGGAACGGATACGGGATGACCCGCATCTTGGACGCGAACTCCTCGTTCGACAGGCCGGAGACGAACAGGTTGCCCTCGATGTAGGCCATGTGCGTGATCGTCTGCACGCCGATCAGCCCCGCGGGATCGACCTGGTCGGGGTAGTTGGGCACGGGGATCGACCGCCCGCCCGCAAGCTCCAGCGGTGTGGCGGCCGGCGGCGGATTGGGCACTCCGATCCGCGTGTAGCGGACGTCGTCGAACGAGACGACCTCGATCTCGCCCGCGCCGTCCACACGCAGGAGGACCGGCACGGCGTCGGCGTCCATTCCCCGCATGACCGAAAGCCAGGTGTTGCGCGTCTGCGGGTCGACCACCATGTCGGTAATCAGCAGGTTGCCGGCGTCGATGCCGAGCAACCCGGCGACCTTCTGGTCGATCGCGGCCACGTCCTGCGTCCCCGGCACTCCGCCGGCCATCTGATCGCCGAGATGCAGGGCCGTGATGGACACTTCCTGGGCGTCGGCCGCGAAGAGGACGCCCTCGGGCCCGAAGGCCAGCTTGTTGATGTGCTGGAACTCCGGCGTCACGCCGGTCGTGGCCTCGGAGTTCTCTGCCGACCGGACCCCGGCCACGGCCAGGCTCAGGCCCAGAACGACGACGAGCAGCACGGCGAATCGAAACTTGGACATGCCGTTTCTCCCTTCCGGCGCATCATACCGCCGTTCGTCTCCAGCGCGGCCGCCGGCGGCCATTCCTCCAGCCCGGGTCCGATGGGCCCCACCGAGCGAGACACCCCCGTTCCGCAACCAGCGCTCGCGCTCCGACTGGCCGTTCGTCGCCGATCGAGCGTGGCTCGCTCACCGCACAAACGCATCACGCCATCGCCCGGCCCTCCCGGTCGGCTCGGTCACCAAGTCGGGCATCGACCATGCGCCGGCGGGGCGGCTCGGGGCCGACGTCGCGAACAGAACGCGTCATGGAAGGATGCTATTGGCCGTGGGGCGACGCGTTCGACAGCCCGATCCGGCGGGCCGGAGCCCAGCTCCTCCGGCCCCGGACGGTCGCCGTCAATCCGTCATAATGGTTGATTCGGCCCCCGGGGCCGGAGACTCGTCATGGCGACCTTCGAATCCAGAATCCATTCCCTGCGCGTAGAACCGCACCCGAACGCCGACCGGCTGGAGCTGGCGGCGGTCGGCGGGTTCCGCTGCGTCATCGCGAAAGGCTCGTTCGCCAACGGCGACCTCGCCGCCTACATCCCGGAGGGCGCCGTCTGCCCGGACTGGCTCATCGCCGAGCTCGGCCTCGAGGGCAAGCTCGCCGGCAGCAGGAAGAATCGCGTCAAGGCGGTGAAGCTGCGCGGCGCGTTGTCGCAGGGGCTCGTGTATCCGGTCCGCGACGGCCGGATCCGCGGCCGACCGGTGGCCGAGGGCGACACCGTCACCGACCTGCTGGAGCTCGTCAAGTACGAGCCGCCTATCCCCATCGCCATGCAGGGCGAGGTGCGGCCGGTGCACGGGGCGACGCTCCGCTACGACATCGAGAACGTCAAGAAGTACCCGGGCGAGCTGCAGGAGGGCGAGCCGGTCGTCATCACCGAGAAGCTGCACGGCTCGTGGTGCTGCCTGGGCTGGCATCCCGACCACGGCCCGATCGTGACCTCCAAGGGGATGTCCGACCGCGGCATGGCGCTCATCCTGAACGAGGCGAACCAGAAGAACCTCTACGTGCGCACGTGGCGCGCCTTCGAAGCCGCGTTCGAGACGGCGCGGGCGCGTCTCGCCGGGGCGGGCCAGCCCTTCTACGTCCTCGGCGAGGTCTACGGCCGGGGCGTGCAGGACCTGCACTACGACGAGCCGAACCCCGCGTTCCGGGTGTTCGACGCCTACGTCGGCGAGCCCGGCCGCGGCCGCTACCTGTCACCGAGCGAGATCGAGTCGTCGATCGGCGACCTCTTCCCGCTGGTTCCCGTGCTGTACCGCGGGCCGTTCAGCGCCGCGGTGATGCTCCGCGAGACCGACGGCGCCACCGCGCTCGGCGGCAAGCACGTGCGCGAGGGGGTCGTCATCAAGCCCGCCGCGGAACGGGAATCGGCCGAGTTCGGGCGGGTGATCCTCAAGAGCGTTTCCGGCGACTACCTGACGCGCAAGGGCGGCACCGACTACAACTGAGTTTTCCACCCGGTAGGGCCGGACCCGCGGATAGACGAACCTGGCTGAGTTTCCCAGTAGGCGGCCGGAAGAGGGCGACCGCGGAATCGAGAACCTCATCCAGGTACTCGGCTCGACGCGCGGCAGTGCCACTGCTGGGGTTTGGCTGCCGCCCCACCACATACCCCGTCGGCCAGGGTTGACCTCGCGGTTGCTGCTCCGGACGAGCTCGATCAGGTCGTGCCGCGCGACGGCGTACTCTCGCCCATTGTGCGCTGGAGTGGTAGCATCTCCCGATGAGGATACGGATATGGCTGAGCGCATGACGAAGAAGGCGACCATCCTCTTTCCGCCTGCGCTGTACAAGGAAATCGAGGACGAGGCGCGTCTCCAGGGACGGTCCGTGGGAGAGCTGGTGCGGGAAGCGGCCATGATCCGCTACGGCGCCGGTGGGGAGTCGGCGCGGATCGAGGCGGTGGAGAGGCTCGTGAGCCTGAACGACGAAGTGGGTGATCCCGAACAACTCGAAGAGGAGATCATCCGGGGCGCCATCGACCCGTGAGGGTCTTTGTCGACGCCAACGTCCCGATGTACGCGGGGGGCCGGAGCCACCCCTTCAAGGCTCCGTCCGCCGACTTCATGCTTGCAGTCGGCCGGCGCCTCGTCGACGCGGTGAGCGATGTCGAGGTGCTGCAGGAGATCCTGCATCGGTACCGCGCGGTGGGCCGCGCGAAGGACGGGACCGTCGTGTTCGACGCGTTCGCCACGGCGGTTCGCCTGTTCCATCCGATCCTGCTCGAGGATCTCTGGGAGTGCCGCCGGATTCTCGCGCGTCACGAGGCCCTTCGGCCCCGCGACGCAATCCACGCCGCCGTCATGTTGCGCACGGGCGTTCGGACCATCGTGAGTTACGACCGACACTTCGACGAGATACCGGGAATCGATCGCGTTGCCCCCGACGGATTACTCTGATCACGGTCGAGCCGTGATCCCGCAGCGAGGCGCCGGCCGCCGGTGCCGCGACCATGATTAGGCGCAAGCTCCCGATCGGCGTGCAGACGTTCCGCGAGGTTCGCGAGCGGGGTTGCTACTACGTCGACAAGTCGGCCTACGTGCAGCGACTCCTGGGAGAGGGGAAGCACTACTTCCTCTCCCGCCCGCGGCGCTTCGGCAAGAGCCTGCTCCTGGACACGATGCGGGAGCTGTTCGAGGGCAACCGGCCGCTGTTCGAGGGGCTCGCCGTCCACGATGGCTGGGACTGGTCCGTGCGTCATCCCGTGCTGCGGCTCGACTTCGGCAGCGGGAGCTACCGGCAGGCCGGAGGACTGCACGAGGACGTGATGGCGCAGCTCGACGACGCGGCGGAGACGGCCGGCGTCGCGTCGCGCTACGACTCCGCCCCCGTTCGCTTCCGGCATCTGATCGCTGCGCTCCGGCGGCTGGCAGGGCAGCCGGTCGTCGTGCTGGTCGACGAATACGACAAGCCGATCCTGGACGCGCTGGATGCTCCGGAAATGGCGCGGGCCAATCGCGACTACCTGGGCGCGCTGTACTCGGCAATCAAGTCGAGCGACGCGCACATCCGGTTCACGTTCCTGACCGGCGTCAGCAAGTTCTCGAAGGTGAGCCTCTTCTCCGGGCTCAACAACCTCCGCGACATCACGCTCGATCCCCGCTACTCGGCGATCTGCGGCTACACCGACGCCGACGTCGACACGGTGTTCGGGCCCGAGCTGTTCGACCTGGACCGGCAGGCCATCCGCGACTGGTACAACGGCTACGGATGGCTGGGCGAGGAGCGCGTCTACAACCCCTACGACATCCTGCTGCTGTTCGACAGCCGCCGCTTCGAAGCGTGGTGGTTCGAGACCGGCACCCCGACGTTCCTGGTTCAGACGCTGTACCAGCGGCGCGTCAGCTCGCCTGCTCTCGATGAGCTGGTTGCGAGCCACGACTTGCTGTCGACCTTCGACGTGGGGGCCATCGCTACCGAAGCGCTGCTGTTCCAGACCGGCTATCTGACCATTCGGGGCGTGGAGACCCTCGGCGACGAACAGCTCTACCGCCTCGGCTACCCCAACCGGGAAGTCCGGCAGAGCCTGAACCGCAGCCTGCTGCGCCACCTCGTCCAGGACGCGTCGGCGCAGGCAGCCAACGGCGTCCGCCTGTACCGGCTATTGGAAGCCAACGACTTCACGGGCCTGCGGACGCTGTTCGAGGCGTTCTTCGCGAGCATTCCCTACGAGTGGTACACGAACAACGACATCGCGCGCTACGAGGGCTACTACGCGAGCGTGTTCTACTCGTACTTCGCGGCGCTGGGGCTCGACGTCTTGGTGGAGGACCGCAGCAGCCACGGTCGCCTGGACATGGCGGTGCGGTTCAACGAGGCCGTCTACCTGTTCGAGTTCAAGGTGGTGGAGACGACGGGCGAGGGTGCTGCCATGGCGCGATTGAAGGCGAAGCGCTACGCGGACAAGTACCGCGCCCTGGGCCAGCCGATCCATCTCGTCGCCGTCGAGTTCAGCCGGGAGGCACGTAACGTGACGGCCTTCGAGGTCGAGCACGCATGATGCGGCGGGATCGAGGTCGCCTCGCCGTGCACGCCGCGTGACGCCGGCTCGTCCGCCGGGGCGATCGCGGCCGGCTCGCGTCAGTCTTCGTACACCGGACCGTGGACGGTGCGGTGGGACAGGTACTGCCAGCGGCCGTCGCGCTGGGCGTAGACCCGGACGTACCAGAAGCTGAAGGCACGCGGCGGGTCGTCCGCGGCGCCGCTGCGCGCCCGCACACGCCCCATCGTGATGGCGACGTCGCCGTGCAGCTCGATCCGTTGCGAGTCGACCTCGCGCTGGCTGTAGCGCCCCGCCAGCGACGCCAGCCACTCCGCGCGCGTGTCGACGCCGAGCACGGGGCCCCCGGTGATCCACCCGTCGCCGTGCGTATAGGTGAAGTCGGGGGCGCAGACCTCGTTCAGAAACGCGACGTCGGCCCGCAGGACCGCCGACTCGATCTGCCGCTCCAGGGCCAAGACCTTCGCCCCTTCCTCCTCCTCGACGCTCGACGGAGGAACCTGCGCCGGCGACGGCGAGGCCCCTGCGACCAGCACTGCCGCCGTGGCGAGCGTTCCCAACGCCACCGCGAGCGGCTTCGGCGCCCGCGCACGTTCCCCTCTCGCAGCCGACATGCCTCTGCTCATGATGACCTCCCAACGGCCGCCCCGGATCCGTGGAGCGCCGGGCGGCGGCGGCGGTACTCAACGCGTCGCCACGAATCCGACGACGGGCGACCGTCTCATGAATTCGTCCCAGAAGGGGTTGCCTCGCTCGGACGGCTGCAGTGAGACGTCGACCCAGCGGAAGTCGCCGCCGGCCTCGCGGAAGGCGGCCTGGTACGTCTGCGGCGAGAGATAGAAGTTCTGGAGATCTGGCTCACGGCTAACCTCCCCCCGGGGCTGGTTGGACCCCGGCATCATAGCCGACCGCTCTCGTGTCCACCCCCGCGGTCTTCGGCCGATGTGATTGAATGGGGCCCATGATGCCTGGATTCCCGATGCTCCGAACCCTCGTCCTCGTGGTCGCCAGCGCCGCCGTGCTGCTCGCGGCGGCCCCGGCGGCGGCCCAGCGCCTGACCGGCACCGAGAACGGCGAGTGGCGCTACCTCGGCGGCGACGCCGGGCACACGCGCTCGTCGGCTCTCGACCAGATCAACGGCGACAACTTCTCCGACCTGGAGGTGGCCTGGACCTGGCGGGGCGACAACTTCGGGCCGAACCTCGACTACTTCAACCGCGCCACGCCGATCTACGTCGACGGCGTCGTCTACACCATCGCCTCGCCGCGGCGGCAGGTGGTGGCGATCGATCCGGCCACCGGCGAGACGCTCTGGACCTTCCGCGAGCCGGAGACCATCCGGCACCTCCGCTCGCCGCGGCAGGCCTACGGGAAGGGCGTCGCCTACGCCGAGGTGAACGGGCGAGGCGTGATCTACTTCACCAGCCCCGCCTTCTTCCTCTGGGCGCTCGACGCGGAGACCGGCCGCCCCCTAGCGGACTGGGGCGGCTCGATCCCGCTGGAGGGCTTTCCGCCGTCCGGCGGCCTCGACCTGATTCCACCGCTCGTGTCCGACTGGGGCCGCTGGCTGGACCGGTCGGCGAGCTACGACCCGGGCTACGGCATCCCGCGCGAACTGGGCATGGTGACCAGCTCGGCCCCGCCCATCGTCGTCAACGGCGTGGTAGTCGTCCTCGTCGGCCACCAGCCGAGCTACGGGCAGACCCGCATCGAGAACGTCCCCGGCGACATCATGGGGTTCGACGCGGCCACCGGCGAGTTCCTCTGGAAGTTCCACATGATCCCGCGTCCCGGCGAGTTCGGGCACGAGACGTGGCACAACGACGCGTGGGAGTGGTCGGGCGACATGTCGA
>JAGWAJ010000127.1:527-2894 GCA_021296475.1 Acidobacteriota bacterium | reverse complement strand
CCTTGCGGCCGCCTATCGCAGCGAGCTGCAACGCAACCTGACGTCGAGCGTGGAGTTGACCGAGGCGAGCGTGGTGCTGGCGGAGCAGGATGCCGAGCCGCGGCCGGCCGATGCGGCGGCGAGCGGGCCGAGCCCGGCCCGCGCGGCCTGGCTGGGCGCGGTCCTCGTCGCGGCCCTGTTCGCGGTTGCGCTGCTCGTACTGCGGAGGCGGCGAACGACCTGACGCGGGCGCCGACCTCGGACGCGACGCCACCGGACGCGGCCGCGCGGACATCGCGTGACCCGACGACGAGCGTTCGGAGACTGGGAGACGACCATGCGACGCATTTCAATAGCAGGCGCCACACTCGCTCTCGCCCTGGCAGTCGGAGGAGGTCCCGGCGCCGGCACGACGGCCTACGCGCAGCCTTCCTTGCAGAACCCCCTGGCGCCGGCCGCACTGCCCGCGACCGCGCCTTCTCTCCCGCACGCGTCGTCCGACCCCTCCGGGGCGTGGGTCGGCGACGTGCTCTACGTGCATTCGGGAGAGCAGCGGCCCGCTTCCCGCGCAGCCGCGAGCACCGGGCAGGCGGCGCTCTACGCCCTTTCGCCGAGTGACGCGTCCTGGTCGACGGTGTGGACCGGCGATGCGGTACGCGGGGCCGTGCTCGTCGCCGACGGGAAGGACCTCTACCGCGTGGGCGGCGTCGACGTCGCGGGCGCCTTTCGAGTCCGCACCGACCTCGAGCGCTGGGACGGGACGAACCGGCGGTGGATCGAGCTGACCCCGATGCCGTCGGGCAGGACCGGCCACGCGGCGGTCGTCGTCGGACGAGAGCTCTGGGTGGTCGGCGGCTGGGCGCCCTCCGCCGAGGCCGCGGCTCCGGGCGCGCGTCGCCGTCCGCCTCCCGTGCCGGCCGAGGACTGGCGCGCCGGCATCCTCGTCGCAGACCTCGACGCGGATCCGGTGGCGTGGACTGTGGTCGAAACGGCGACCCTGCACATGTACTCGCTCGCCGCGGCCGTCCACGGCGACGCCATCTGGGTCGCCGGCGGCATGACGCCGCGGGGGCCCGAGCTCGTAGTGCAGCGGCTGGACCTGCGGACCCGGACCCTGGCGCCCGCGCCCGTGCCTCCCCTGCGCGGACGCCGCGGGGGCGGCGGCCTGGGCGTCGCCGCGACCGGCGGGCACCTGTATCTGAGCGACGCAAACCAACTGTTCCGCCTCGACGCCGGCGCGGACGCCTGGGAGACGCTCGCCTACGCCATCGAGCCGGATCGCGCGTACCACGCGCTGGTCGGGGGGCCCGGGGTGCTGCACATCGCGGGGGGCGCGGCACACGGCCGGATCAACGCGGAGGTGAACCGGATCGAGGTCGCTTCACTCCGGCTGAGCGACGTCGTCGACGTGCGGCGGCGCCCGGAGGCCGCGGTCGATGCCCCGCCGGGGTTGGCCGGTGCCCGGCGCTGGCCCGGCTTCCGGGGACCGGCGTTCGGTCACAGCCCGGCCCGCGACCTCCCGCTGACCTGGTCGGACGAGGAGAACGTCGCGTGGCGACACCCAGTCGGGGGCTACGGCCAGTCGAGCCCCGTGGTCTGGGACGGCGTGGTGTTCGTCACCGCTATCGACGGCCCGCGGCGCGAGACGCAGATCGTCGAGGCGGTCGACGCGGGGACCGGGGTGCTGCGGTGGCGCCACACCCTGGCGTCGAGCCAGCCGGTCCCGGTCACGCCCATCGTGGCAAAGGGCGCACCCACGCCCCGGGTCGATGCCGAGCGTGTCTACTACCTGTTCGAGAGCGGTGACCTCGGCGCCCTGAGCCACGACGGCGAGCCGCTCTGGTCGCGGTCGCTGAAGGCGGACTACGGCGAGATCAAAGGCTACGGCCTGGGCAGCTCGCTCGCCGGCAACGACGAGGCGCTGTTCGTTCTGGCCGCGCACGACGGTCCGTCGTACCTGCTGGCCGTCGATGCGGCCACGGGCGAGACGCGGTGGAAGGCGGACCGACCCGCCACGTCTGCCTGGACCACGCCGATCATGGTGCCCCGGGGCGGGGGCGAGATCGTCGTGGTCAGCGTCGACGGCGCGGTCGAGGCCTACGACGCGGGTACCGGCGAGCGGGTTTGGTGGATCGACGACCTGTCGGGCAACCGGCTGTCGTCACCGGTCCTCGCCGAAGGGCGCATCGTCGTGCCCTCGGTGGACTCGCGGTCCACTCTCGCCGTGCCGATCGAGCACCGCGGGCCCCTGGCGGGCGACAAGGTCCTCTGGCGCGGCCGGGGCGCGACGGCGGGCATGTCGTCGCCGGTCGTGACGGGCGGGGCGGTCTGCCTGATCAACTCGCTGGGCGTCATCCGCTGCCTGGAGCAGCGCTCCGGACGGTCGCG
>JAGWAJ010000127.1:0-440 GCA_021296475.1 Acidobacteriota bacterium | reverse complement strand
ACGTGGCCGAGCCGATCGAGCTGGCCAGGAACTCGCTGACCGTCTCCGAGCGCGTCTACGGCGTCGCCGCCGTCGACGGTGCGTTACTCGTCAGGACGGGCCGCGAGTTGATCCGCATCGGGCGCGGTGGTGCGACGGGGGAATGAACCGAGCCATTCCGTCCCGGTGCAGGCAGGAGCCATGACGACGCCGAAGCCGAGCCGCGCCATCGCATCGACCGCGTTGGTGCTGGCGTGCGTCGTGCTACCGGCCGGCTTCGTGTCTCACGGGCACGACGACGGGAGCCCCGACGGTCACGACCACGACTGCGTCGTCTGCTGTCTCAGCGACCATTCCGTCCTGGCGCCGGCGGCGGCGCCCGTGCTCGCGGCGCCGGCTCCGCTGGCGTCCCCCGCCGCGTCGAACTGCGCCGCGCCCGGCTTCAGGACCGCCTTCGACTC
>JAGWAJ010000053.1:7972-23048 GCA_021296475.1 Acidobacteriota bacterium | reverse complement strand
CTTGCCCGTGTAGATCTCGCGTCCGGCGCGGACGTCGCCGGGCAGCTCGTAGTCCTCCGGGTCCAGGTTCAACGAGTTGACGTACGAGATGATCTGCCAGACCGTCTGGTCCGACGCGCGCGGGCTGATCCCGATCATCGCGGTGCCGTCGATGCCGTCGCGGATCACGTCGAAGAGGCCGGCGTCGGAGCTGGCGTTCGCGAAGGTCCCGGCCGTGAGATCGGGGGCGCCGGTCTCGTCGTTGCCCGTTGCGTCACGTCCGTGACAGCGCCCGCACTGCGCCCGGAAGAGGCGTTCGCCCATCCGGACGTCGACGGATGTCGTGAACGGGTTCTCCTGGGCCGCAGCCGGCGCCGCGAACCCGCCGCCGCCGACGAGCCCGGCGACCCACACGGCCTGAACGAGGCCAACCGCTAGTGCTCTGCGCATGGTGCAACCTCTCCGCGATTCGATGAACGTGCCGGGGGTGAGCCGCGGTTTGCGCCGGACCCCCCGATTACCGACGCATCATAGTCCGATCCCGCGGGAAGGGACCACACGGCGAGGGGGCGCCTGCGGGCTCACCGAGCGCGCCGCACTCCGGGGTTCCGCCTCAGAAGCCGGAGAGGAAGACGCCGCGAACGAGACGCACCCCGATGAGCAGTACGAACGGCGAGAAGTCGATCCCGCCCATCGCGGGAAGCCTCTGCCGGATGGGCGCGAGCAGGGGCTCGGTCAACACGCGCAGCATGCTCGCGATAGGATGCGTGGGTGGGAGCTGGAGCCACGACGCGATTACCGCGCCGAAGATGACCAGCGTGTAGGCGTCGAGCAAGAGGACCAGGAGCATGGGTATCAGGGAGTGGCGGCGTCCGGCCGGGGTTGATGGGACACGTCGTCGCGCGAATCATACGCGACGCCACCCGAGATGAGAACGCTTCTTCTGCTGCGGCACGCGAAGTCGAGCTGGAAGCATCCGGAGCTGTCCGACCACGATCGGCCCCTGAACCGCCGCGGCAAGCGGGACGCACCGCGCATGGCCACGCTGCTCGCGGAACTCCGGCTGCGGCCCGAACTGATCGTCAGCTCGACGGCCAAGCGGGCGCGCCGGACCGCCGAGGCGGTCGCCCGGCGCTGCGCCCACGAGGGCCTCGCCCGGCTCGATCGGAGGCTGTATCTCGCCGATCCGGGGGCCATCGTCGACGTCGTGCGCGAGGTCGGCGGCCGTTCCCCCTGCATCCTCCTGGTCGGGCACAACCCGGGGCTGGAGGCGCTCATCGTCCGCCTGACCGGCTACGTGGAGCCGCTGCCCACGGCCGGCCTCGCCCACATCGACCTGCCGATCCGGGGCTGGCGGAGCCTCCGGCTCGCGACGCGCGGCCGTCTCGTGAACCTGTGGCGCCCGAAGGAGATCGCCGGCCGGTCGTGAGCGGCAATCCGTTCACGGACCGCCTGCGACCTCGTCGTAGAGGCCCGGCAGCGTCTCCCGGACGAAGTCCCCGTTCAAGCCGAGCAACCATCCCAGGTCGGCGGTCTGCAGGTGGTTCGCGACGTCCTCCTTCCCGACCCTGCGCCGCGCGAGCTGCGCGACCCGCGTGCGGAGCGTGACGAGGCGGTCGCGGAACGCCAGCGCATCGCTCTTCTGCAGCACCGGGCCGCCCCCGCCGGGGACGACGGTGTCGAACGCGAGCGCGAGCAGCGCATCGAGGGATTCGATCCAGCCCTCGGCGCTACCCCCGCGCGTGAAGTCGATGAACGGAGCGCCGTCCACCACGAGGCGCCCGGCATGGACGGCGCCGCGGTCGGGGAAGACGACCACGGCAGCACCGTCCGCCGGGCCGCCTCCGACGTGGTGCAGGGTGATCTCGGCGTCGCCGAGGAAGAGCGAGAGTCGTGCGCTGAAGAGGATGTCCGGCGCCTCCGCGCGCCCGACCGGCGACGCGAGTGCGCCGGTGCGGTCCGGCGCGATGCGCCGCGCCCCCGGCGCGACGGTGGGGGCGTCCGCATCCTCGCCGGGGTGCGTGGCCAGCTCGTACGCGATGGGCCGGTCCGTCACCGTGGCGATCAGCCGCGTGATCTCGGCCCGGTACTCCGCCAGTCGATGGCCGACCAGCACGACGCTGTGCGGCGTGACCCGCGCCACGGCGTTCCCGCAGTAGGGCAGCACGTAGAGTCCGTCGCCGATCTCGAGGACTTCCGGCGGCGGTTCCGGGGGGCCGACGTCGGCGGCGGCCTCGTCTCCCTCGAGGGAGTCCGGCGCGTCGGCGCCCAGCGGGTCCGTGCCCGGCGCGTCGGCCGGCGCCACCTGCGCCGCATCGGCCGCTCCCGCCCGGGTCCGGGAGGCGGCGTCCGGCTCGGGCGGGGCGTTCTGCTGCGCCCCGTGGAGGCCGATCCACGGCACCGCCACCAGCACCGCTACGGGAAGGCCCCGGCGCAACATCTCGTCTCCGTGATCACGCCCCGCCAAGCGTGAAGCCTTGGGCGAGATCGAGCTCGAGGGGGGGCGGCTCCTGGGCCACGAGGTACTCGAACTCGTGGCGAAACTCGTCGGGGGAGAGCCCGACGCACGCCGCGAGCTTCGCCAGCGCGTGCGGCTCCTCGAAATCGTCGCGGCGCAGCCGGAGCATGTAGCGGTGCGCGATCCGGTAGCGGGTGGAGTTGATGTCGACGAGGCGGACGCGCGCCCGCCCCGTCGCCGGGTCCACCATGCGTTCGAACGGGATCGGCACGAAGCGCCCACCCTGCATCGAGATCATCGTAGCGCTGCCGCCCGCCATCACGTAGCGTGCCGCGCAGTAGCCGAGATCGCGCGTGTACTCCAGGTCGGACGGGATGGGGTCGGCGCAACGGAGCTCGTAGCCGATGTTCTTGGCGACGATCGTCGGCGTGAGGCCCAGCGCCTTCAGCCGCGCCTGCACCTGCGCCTTCAGAATCTCGCCGATGTTCACCTCGGCGATCCGGACGTTGCCGTGGCTGTCGCGTTCCACCTCCTCGAGCCCGGCGAGGTCTTCCGGGTCGATGCCCAGCACGACTCCCTCGGCGAGGATGGCGACGCCGTCGCGGCGGCCCTGGTTCAGCCGCTTGATGATGGCGCCGGCCAGCGTGTCGACCAGGGACTTGAGGCGGATCCGGTGGTCCGCGAACTCCTCGAGGATGAGGGTCAGGGTGGCGCCGGCCGCCTTGCCGATCCCGAGCCCGAGGTGGCCCGCCTTCCGTCCCATCGCGATCACGAAGTACCAGCGCGACGTGGTCTTGGCGTCGACCATCAGGTTCTTGACCACTTCCACGCCGTGGTGGCGGGCGGTGGCGAAACCGAACGTATCGACGTAGGGGGGCAGGTCGAGGTCGTTGTCGATCGTCTTGGGGACGTGCACCACGCGCAGGCGGCCCTCACCGCGCTCGGCCAGCTTCATGGCGGTGTAGGCGGTGTCGTCGCCCCCGATCGTGATGAGCTGGCTCACGTCGAGGCGCAGGAGCGAGACGATCGTGTTCTCCAGGTGCTCCGGGTTCCGCGTCGGATTGGCCCGCGAGATGCCGATCTGCGACCCGCCGCGAAAGTGGATGCGGCTGACGTTCTCGATGTCGAGCGGCGTCACGTGGTCGATGTCGCCGCGCATGATCCACTCGAAGCCGTCGCGGATCCCGATTACGTCGACGTGCTCGAGCCGGCTGCGGATGGTCGCCGCGCTGATGACGCTGTTGATCCCGGGCGCCGGTCCCCCGGCGGCGAGGATGGCGAGCTTGCCGTGATGGGCCATGGGGTCCTGTGTGCCAGCCCGCCAATCGTCGCCTGACGGCTCCGCTTGGCGCCAGCCGAGCCTGCAGGATTCCGCGCGGTTCTACGGTGCAGGCTCCTGGCGGACGAGCCGCCCGTCGCGCACCCAGACGTCGCCGCCGACGGTCACGGTGGTGTCGGTGAAGAAGTTCCAGCGCACGTAACCGCCGGTGACCTGTCCGCCGAGCTCCGAGTTGTCGCCCAGCGACAGGCGCACGACGCCGGCTCCGTACCCGTAGTAGGGAATCCATGGACTGCGTTCGGGAACCGCGAGCAGGGGATTGAAGCCGAGGGCGAACTCCCGGAACGCGCGCGCCTCCTCGGCGACGCCGGCCAGCTCGGCCGCGGCCGCGTCCTGCCCGGACGACGCAGCGACGCCCGCGACGCGGCCGCGATCGATGGTGAGGGTCAGACCCGCGACCGGCCGCCCGTCCCATTGGGATGGCGGGAAGACGATGGTGCCGCTCACCGTCTCCTCGACCGGCGCGACGCGGATCGCGCCCGCCGGCAGCTCGATCTCCCGGTCGATCAGGATCACGCCCCGGTCCGTGCGCGCCTTCGACGCGTCGCCGTCGCCGAAGTTCACCGGACGGTTCCCGATGCGGAAGCGGATGTCCGTGCCGCCGGGCGTCGTCACGCGCACCTCGGCGCCCCGCATGGCCGCGACGAACCGGCGCTGGGCCGTGGCCAGCGCCGCGTAATCGGTCTCGAGCACCGCGCGCTGGTACGTCGCGTCGACGACCGCCTGGCTCGGCAGCGGCTGGCCGGGGACCGGAAAGGCGCTGCCGTTCTGCGTCCAGTGGAAGTGGATCGTCCGTCCGATTCCCTCGTGCAGCAGGTCCTGGAGGGCGGCGTACACGGCGTGGTCGGGGCGCGCCCCCGGCAGCATGATCGCGCCGTCGACGCCGCGGAGCATCTCGCGCCAGGCGGCGCGCGCGGCCTCCGCGCTCCGCGCGAGCCGGCCGCCGTCCCAGTCCTCGGGGTACGGCTCGGCGATGACGTCGACGACCCCCAGGTCGACGGCCTCGGCTTCCGCAAGCGCGTAGCGGAGGTGAGGTATCAGGGCGTCGAACTGTCCCGGTCTCGCCACCAGCAGTATGCGCTCGCCGGGTTGGGGGGCGAGCTGCGTCACCAGCCGCTCGGCCAGGGCCCGCCACTGCATCGTCAGACGGGGCTGGGCGGAAGCCGAGGCTGCGCTCAGCAGGCAGACGATCGCGGCCGTGGCCAAGGCTCGCACGCGGCAATCATAGCGCGAGACTCCCGCGCTACGGGCGCGGCGCGGCCTGCGCGAGCAGCCACCAGAAGGCGTCGTTGAAGGACGAGGCGTCTGTGGAGCCGTTGTCGCCGAGGCGCGCCACCACGAGCTCCAGGCTCGGCACCACGTAGAGCTTGCGGTCCCGCGCTCCCTGGGCTGCGACCAGGTCGGGCGGGGCGGACGGGATCAGCGGTCCGGCGGCCTCCTCCGGCGGCAGCGCCCAGGAGAGCGCCGTCGCCTGGCCGTTGACCCACCAGAGCAGGCCGTAGGCCGGGTTGAGGGCCTGGGACGGCCGCAGCATCTCGGCGAGGTATTCCGCGTCCTCGACGATCGTCTCCCCCCGCCAGACTCCGCCGGCGAGAACGAGGAGGCCGAAGCGGGCGAGGTCGCGGGCCGTCGACACGAACCCCGTGCCGATGGCGGCCTGCGCCCAGGGGCGCGGCTCCCAGCGGGAGTCGGCCATGCCCAGGGGGCCGGTCAGCCAGTCCCGGGTGACGGCGTTGGGCTCGCGGCCGGCGGCGCCGGCGATGATGCGCAGCAGATGATGGTAGGCGGGTGTGTTGTAGCGCCAGGTCGTCCCGGGCGCGGCCTCGAAGGCGAGCTCCGGCGTCAGGCCGGTGGTCATCGCCAGCAGGTGCCGAACGGTTACCGCAGCCTCCTGCTCCGCGGAGGCCGCCGTCCAGCCCGGCTCGTGCGCCGCGACCGGGTCGTCGAGGTCGAGCAGTCCGCGCGCCCGAGCCATGCCGACCAGGACCGCGACGACGCTCTTCTGCACCGAGGCGACGTCCTCGACGGCGTGACCGCTCGCGTTGAGAGGATGGCTGCCGTTGGCGTGCGCGGGGGACGGGTCGTCGAGCGTCCAGTGGCGCTCCGCCATGATCCGGCCGCGGTGGAGGATCACGACGCCGGTGGACGCGCGGTCGGCGGCCAGGGCGAGGGCGGCGTCGAGACGCGCGGGATCCCAGCCGGCCGCCGCCGGCGTCACCGTCTCCCAGGTCCCGCCGTCGGGAGGGAAGTAGAGCGCGTCGTCCTCCGCGGCGCTCGCCGAACCGCGCCCCGCCCCCTCCGCTTCCCCGGGCGCCGGATCCGGGCCGGCGCAGGCGAACAGGGAGAGCGCTGTGATCGCCAAACCGGACAGGGAGACGCATCGCGCAGCCGTCATCGGTCACCTCCGGTCTGGCGAGTGGGCCTCCGCGCGCTCGCCTGGCGCGTCGGCCGGGCCGGGGCTGCGCACGCGCAACTCGCGGTCGAGGTCGACCACCGTGGCCCCGAACCCGCCCCCGGGCCGGCGGGCGTAGCGGACGTCGGAGATCGACACCCGGTAGCCGTCCCCGGTCTCCTCGACGTGGAATGCGGGGAAGCGCATCCACGTGGACAGGCCCCAGACGTGCGGCGCGGTGAGGGCGGCCTCGACGACGGGGTCCCGCGCGCCGCGGGGGATCGACCCGCCGACCGTCCGGAGGGGCGGATCGGCGAGCCAGTCGAGCTCCAGGAAATGGTAGTGCGCCGCGTCGGCGACGACGATGTCCCGGCGTAGCGGATTCGCGGGGCCGGGGCTCGCCATGACCTCGATCGGGCCGGGGTGCCCACGCGCGCCCAGCAGCGCCGCGACCTGCCGCTCCGCGACGGTGGAGGCCGCCGCCATCAGTGCCGCGTAGACCCCCAGCGCGACCGCGCAGGCCGCCGCGACGCGCGGCACGTGCCGCGCCCACTGTCCGCTGAGGCGGAGCCACGCGATGGCGGCCACGCCGACGCACCAGAGCACGCGCGCAGGAGCCGGCGCGCCCGCGAAACCGGTGACGAGCGACGTGGCGGCGACGCCGAGCACGATCCAGGCTGCCGCGCCGGGTCGCGATGCGCTGTTGGCCAGCACCACCGGCGTCGCCGCCAGCAGCCACACCCAGGGATCGACGATGAACAGCGCGTCGCCGTAGAACCAGGTGCCGTCGAAGGGCATCAGGAAGCGGACCCCGTAGGTGTTCAGCCAGTCGAGGGCCGGATGCGACAGCACCCCGACCGTGCTGAGGGCCAGCAGCGGCCCGGCTCGCGCCCGCGGCTCGCGCGCCCGCCAGGCGGCGACCGACCGGTCGAGGAGCAGGAGCAGTCCGGTCAGCGCCAGCGGCAGGACGATCATCGCGAGCGCCCCGTGCGTCCAGCCGCGCCGGAAGCCGAGCGACACGTCGCGGCTCAGGAACATCGTCACGACGTCGATGTCGGGGGCGTTGGCGCCGAGGATGAGGGCGGGGCCGGCCAGCGTCGTGCGGCCCAGGCGGCCGAGACGCGTCTCGGCCAGGGCCGCCCCGACGAGCGTGTGGGCGAGCGGGTCCATCGCGCCCATTAGAATACCGAAGCGCAGCGCCGCCTCGGGCGCGTGGATGGGAGCAGCGTGACGACAAGCCTGTTGAACGACGTGTACCTGGCCTTCATCGGCGCCGGAGCCATGGGCTCGGCGATGATCGGCGGCCTGCTGGGACGGCACGACGTGGAGGCGGGCCGCGTCACGGCCAGCGACCGGCACGGAGAGCGCCTCGACGCGGTCCGGGAGCAGTTCGGCATCCGCACGACCCTCGACAACGGCGCGGCGGCGCAGGACGCCGACGTGGTCGTGCTGTCGGTGAAGCCGCAGGTGCTCCCGGCCGTCCTCGAGGAGCTGCAGGGGCGGGTGCGGCCCGGAGCGCTGGCGGTGTCGATCGTCGCCGGCGCCACCATAGCCTCGATAGCGGCCGGTTTGCGGCACGCCGCCATCGTCCGCACGATGCCGAACACCCCGGCTCAGGTCGGTGAGGGGATGACCGTCTGGACCGCGACGCCGGAGGTCTCCGCGGCCCAGCGCGCGCAGGCCGGGGCTATCGTCGGGGCCCTCGGGAGGCAGCTCTTCGTCGACGACGAGCGCTTCCTCGACATGGCGACCGCCATCAGCGGATCGGGGCCGGCGTACGTGTTCCTGATGATGGAGGCGCTCATCGACGCCGCCGTCCACCTCGGCTTCTCCCGCAGCGACGCGCGGGAGCTGGTCGTCCAGACCATCCGGGGCGCAGCGATCTACGCCGAGCAGCAGCCGGTCCACCCGGCCGAGCTGCGCAACCGCGTGACCTCGCCCGGCGGGACCAGCGCCGATGCCCTGTACCAGCTCGAGAAGGGGAGCTTCCGGACGGTCATGTCCAAGGCCGTGCTCGCCGCGTTCCAGCGCAGCGTCGCGCTCGGCGAGATGAGCACGCGGCGCGCCGCGGCGGCCGGGACGAAGCCGTAGGGCCTCGTCCGACGGACGCGCGGTCGCCGGACCGCAACGTCCCCCGCAGGGTCCGGCGGTCTCTCCGGCATCCCGCCGCACGGGCGCCGATCGCGGTGCGGCGAACGGCCGGTTACGGCCAGAGCCAGCCGAACGTGCCGGCGGTCAGGAGCGCGAAGACCAGCCCGTCGGCCATCGTCTTGACGGTGTAGCTCCAGCTCCGCGACCACCAGATGCTGGCCTGCAGGATCGCCAGCGAGTACCCCGCAAACGCCACCGCGCCGACGACGCGGAAGACGAGCGAGTACTCCGCTCCCGGTCCCAGCGTGAGGCCGGCCACGTAACCCGCGAGCGCCCCGACGAGGAGCGAGTAGCCGAACCAGCTCGCCAGGTTCACGCCGAGCGCGGGCAGCCGGTTGGGCATGACCGTGAGGATGGCGACCGGACCCTGCTTGAACTTTTCGATCAGCTCGGGCGAGTCCGGTCCCGTGCCGTAGGGCAGGGAGTAGTCGCCGGGCGGGATGCGTAGCGGCCGCAACGCGTCGGCGACCTTCTCCTCGTCGGGGAGCGGCCCGGCGTCGCTCTGGTGGTACTTCAGCACCATGTGAAAGAGCGCGCTGGCCAGGAACACCAGCACGGCCGAGACCAGCACGGGCAGCCAGAGGGACGCGACCGAAACCATGAGAACCTCCTTGCGCGCGGTTCACCGGGGGGCGGACAGCGTTGTCTACTGCCCGTCTTCGCGAAGCGCGTTGAAGCGGCGCGCGCGTTCGGCCGCCGACTCGTTCCCGATCAACTCCAGGCGCCGCGCACCCGGCAGCGAGAGGGCAGCGGTCTCGCCCAGCTCGCCGTCGCGCATCAGCTCGGCCATCGCCCGGTCCATGGCCCCCGTCGCGATGGCTCCCATGGCGCCGATGAAGAGCACGCCGACGCCGGCGTCGCGGGCCGCGGCGAGCGACGGGGCGCCGGTCAGGATGGGGCGACCCGCCATCTCGACCGCACGCCGGCACTGATCGAGGGGGATGCCGGGCACGAAGATGAGGTCGCCGCCCGCCTCGGCGTACGCCGTGACGCGCTCGAGGGCGTCCTCGAGCGGCCCGCCGTCGGCGACGACGTCGCTGCGGACCAGCAGCACGAGGTCGTCGTCGCGCCGTGCGTCGACCGCCGCCCGCACCTTGTCGACCATCGCCTCCCGCCCGAGGATCTTTCCTTCGTCGTACCCGGCGAGGTGCTTCGCGCCGTAGAGGTCCTCGATCATGATGCACGCCGCGCCGGCCTTCTCCATGCGCTGCACGGTGCGGTAGACGTTCAGCGGGTTCCCGCCCCCGTCGTCGGCGTCGGCGATGATGGGCGTGTCGATCCGGTCGGCCGCGCGCCCGCAGAACTCGACCAGGTCGTCCATCGTGATCATGCCGAAGTCGCCGATCCCGTACTTGCTGAGCGACAGGGCGCTGCCGCCCGTCATCACGATCTCGAACCCGTGCATCTCGGCCAGCCGGGCGGTGGCGACGTCGCCGCAGTTGACGCAGCGGGGCGGGTCGTCGCCGCCCAGCAACCGCCGGAAGCGCGCTCCCGGGCTCGCGCTCTCGGCCGCCTGCGCGACGGCTGCGCGGCCGGGCGCCACGGCGCCGGCGGGGACCGCGACGCCCGCCAGTGCGGCGCCGCCGGCGACCCCGGCGATGCCGGCACTCTCGAGGAAACGCCGCCGCGTCGGCTTCAGCACCTGTTCCTTGGCGGGGGGCCGGATGCGCATCGCTGCTCTCCTTGCGTGAGTGGGTCTCCGTGCTCCGCGATCTGTTCTACCACGGATGAGCCGCGTTGACCGCCGGACCGGTGGAGGGCGAGGAGTCCGCGCCTCCCGCGGGGAGGCGGCGCTGTTCTACGGGGCAGACTCGTGGCGCGGCCGGCGTTGCAGGAGTTCCGGACGCTCGCGCTCGATCCGCGCGCGGTCCATCGCGCGGAGCATCCGTTCCTGCTCCGGATCCCGGGGTCTGCGTCCCGGCGCACGACCGGAAGGCTCGCCGGCCAGGATGCGTACCCAGCGCGCGCGTTTGAGCTGCCCGATCTCCTCCTGGAAGCGGTCGTAGTCGATCACGGTCGCTGAATCTCCCGCTCCAGCTCCCGCAGCCGCCCGGACTCCTCGGACGCCGCGCGGGTCCGTTCCCGCAGATAGTCCCAGTCCAGTCGGTCCGCGTACAGGTGTGCGAGTCGCCGGGTCCAGCGGCCGTCCTCGTCGCTCTTCCAATGCACCCATGCCCGCAGGCGGTCGATGAGGAGATCCTCGACACCGATGACCACCACCCGCAGGCCATCGATCTCGACCTCGGTCCGCGGGGCATCCTCTCCCGGCAGGTCGGGCGGGGCGGGAGCCTCGAACAGCAGATCGAGGTCGGCGTGGTACCAGAAGCGCCCCTCCTTCCGGAACCCCATCTCCGCGAACGCGGCGTCGACCTGCGACCCGTGCGGCAGCGCAAGGTCCATGTCGTGGGTGGCGTAACCGCCGGCCGTGTAGAACTCCAGCGCGCCGCCGCCGACGAGAATCGGCTCGATCCGGTGAGCGGCCAGCCGCGCCGTGAGCAACCCCAGGGCCAGCAGGCGCCGGCGCCGCGGGTCGGACTGGTCGCGCAGGCTCGCGAGCCGCCGGTCCAGCTCGTTGTGCTCCATGTGGGCTTCGCGCGTTGCGAGCGCGGCGCCGCCCGGCCGCTACGCCCGCGCCTGCACGATCTCGATGCGGACGCCGTCGGGACCGACGACGAACGAGATCAGCATGTCCTCGCCGAGGGGATTCGTGAACGGGCGCGGCTCCATCGTGAACTCGACGCCCTTGGCCCGGATCTCCTCGGCGGCGGCCCGCAGGTCGGGGAACTGCCAGCCCAGGTGGTCGAAGGCGCGGCCCTCGGTCGGCGCCAGCTCGCCTTCGTGCTGCGAGATGAGCAGCCAGACGGTCCCGTAACGGAGGCCGGCGATGCGGCCCTTGAGGCTGTCCCGCTCGCCCCCGAAGATGTCCTCGTACCAGTCGAGCGCGGCGGTGCGGTCCGTCGAGCGCAGGTGCAGGTGGTGGAAGCCGAGCCACTCGGTGTCCTCGACCACCTCGATCTTCGTGCCCCACGGATCCTCGACGAACGCCAGTTTGAAGAGGCCGTCGATCTCGCGCATCGGCTCGAGGATCTTGACGCCCGCCGCCTCGTACGACGCCATCTTCGCCGCCAGATCCGGGAACGAGAACCCGATGTGGTCGACGCCGCTCCCGACGCTCGGTCCGGTCGCCTCGCGCTCGAAGAAGATGATCAGGGTGTCGCCGGCGGCGCACGCGTTGTGCCGGCCGTAGTCGGTGCACCCCATGTGGGTCATGTACCACTCCTTGGCCTCGGCGGCGGAGGTGGCGACCAGGTGGATGTGGTGGTAGTCCGCGGCGGCGGCGATGGCCGGTGCGCCGGTCAGCCAGACGGTCAACGCGACGAGGGGGAGCAGTCTGCGAGTCATGGGTGAGCCTTCCTTCCAGGTGGTGCCGCCGGTGCGCTGCGGCTCCGTGCGCCGCTGCCCGTTCCGTGCGCCGCTGCGGTTCCGTGCGCCGCTGCCGGTTCCCGTGCGCCGCTGCGGTTCCGTGCGCCGCTGCCGGTTCCCGTGCGCCGATTATACCGTTGCGCCGTCGCGTCATCGGCCCCTCGGCGCCGGTCGCCGGCCTGCGCCTGCAGCGGTTGTCGACCCGTTCGCTGACGCCGCGAACCCCGATGTCACGGCGACGGCTCCGAGCGCAGCAACCGCAGGCACGGAGGGACGAGCCAGGCCACGCCGACGATGCGCCCCGCGAGAATGGCGACTGCAGCCGCGACGGCGCCGGGGAGGTCGAGCGCGTGGATGCCAAGCGGCAGGATGACGCTGACGGCCGCGACCTCGAGCGCGGTGGCCGTGGTGCTGGGACGCGTTCGACGGGCGTGCACGAGGAGGGCCCGCTCGACGTGCAGGACGACCGACAGCGCCGGGAACACGGCGAGAATGCGAATGGGCAGCAGGGCGAATCCGGTGAGCGTCAGGCTGAGCCCGGACACCGTGTGGAACCAGACGTGAGCCAGGGGCGTGAAGGCGATGAGCATCAGCCCGCCGGTGGCGCCCACCGCGAGGACGCAGGCGAAGTCGCGCAGTTGCTCGAAGTGCTCGCGGCGGCTCCCCAGCAGCGCGATGACCACCTCCAGGTAGGAGAGGCCGAGGGCGCGGAAGACGAACGTCAGGCCGTGAATCACCGGGAGCACGGCGAGCGATTCCACCGGGAAGCGCGCCTGACCCATGAAGAACGTCACGATCGGCTGGGCGGAGAGGGCGACGAAGGTCGTGAGCCCGAGCGGGACGTAGAAGCGCGCCAGCGCCGCCGGGCGGAGGGCTGCCATCTCCGCGGCCGGCCGCGGCCGGTCGCGGAGTGCCGTCACGAGGTCGTTCGTCATCAGGCGGCTGGCGAGGGCTTCCGTGAGGACTCCGGACGACAGCGCGAGCGCGGCCACGTGGACGCCCGGCAGATTCCCGGCGCGAAACGCGGCGAACGCCGTGGCGGACATGGCTGCGAGGCGAATCACGGTGCCGGTCGCGACGCGCCGGGTCTGACCGTGCCGAATCAGGATCCCCT
The DNA here is from genome assembly GCA_021296475.1 of Acidobacteriota bacterium. Taxonomy (GTDB): domain Bacteria; phylum Acidobacteriota; class Vicinamibacteria; order Vicinamibacterales; family UBA8438; genus JAGWAJ01. The sequence goes on along the minus strand of JAGWAJ010000053.1, from coordinate 10,192 downwards.
GCCGGAACCGGCGATAGGCGATGGCTCCCGGCCAGGGAAGCAGCAGGGCGAGGGCGCCGTACGTCAGATGCGCCACGTCGGCCGGGAGACGCAGCAGATGCGTGACGGCGTCGAACACCGGCGGCAGCAGCAGCACGACCTGTACCGCGGTGACGAGCGCCGCGAGCCGGTAGGCGAAACGCCGGAGGGCCCGGTAGCTCGGCCCGTCCTCGACGAGCGCCGTCGACGCGCTCATCAACATGAAGACGGGCGACTCGATGATGATGGCGAAGGCGAACGCGACCCCGAACGCCGCCAGGTTGTCGGTGGCGTCGGGGAGGCGCGCGATGATCGCAGCCAGGTACGGCCCCTCGGCGGCCATCATCAGCCACGTGCCGGCGAGCGGGAGCCAGAAGGCGAGGATTCTGCGATAGGAGAGCGCGTCCGCCGCCGCCTGCCCGGGGGCGGGGTGGCCTGGAGCGCCGCGGTCGGACGGAGTCACGCCCCGCGCGTGAGATTGCGTCTCACTTTTCTTGACCGACCGAATCGGTCGGGTATATAGTCCGCGGAACTGAAGTGAGACCGAATCTCACTTCACGCGATCTGCCCATTGCGGAACGCTCGAGTCGGACGGAGATCCGGCTCTGCGTCAGAGAGTGAAGGGCCCGCCCGGTGCGGTCACACCAGGCGGGCCGGTTGAACGCTCGCCCGCGATTACCCTGGCTGAGGTTGCATGGCGTGCGGCGTCCAGACGTCCCATTCTAGGGGGCTGGCATTGCACGGCGCAACCGCGCCGAGACGGAGGAATGCGATGTCGGTGCTGCGTGTGGGACTCCCGGTGATCGTGGCGATCACGTGCCTCGCTCCGTCGGGCGCGGCCTTGGCCCAGGGCGGCCCGAACGGCGCCGACGGGGCGGATCCGGCGGCGCCGATGCCCGCGGCGCCGGACGGCGCGGAGATCGGGCCAGCCGAGCCCGAGGCGGGTGAGGAGCAGGACGATGTGGTCGACGTCGAGGAGCTCGAGCGGCGCGTGGAGATCCTCGCCGAGGAGCTCGAGCGGCTTCGCAGCGGCGAGCCCGATCGCGAGGTGACCATCGATCGGGCCCGCGCGCTCGGCCTCGCGCCGTCGGCGGCTGCCACCTACGCGCAGGACGCCGGCGTCTCGATCGCCGGTTACGGCGAGATGCTGTATGAGAACTACGCGTCGAGCAAGACGGACCAGTTCGATTTCCTGCGGGCGATCCTGTACGCGGGCTACCGCTTCAACGATCGATTCCTCTTCAACTCGGAGATCGAGGTCGAGCACGCGAAGGAGATTTTCGTCGAGTTCGCCTACGTCGACTTCCTTGCGACCGAGAACATCGGGCTGCGGGCCGGCATGCTGCTGATCCCGATGGGGCTGGTCAACGAGTTCCATGAGCCCACCGTCTTCATCGGAGCCGAACGGCCGGTGACCGAGAAGAGCATCATCCCGACGACGTGGCGCGAGAACGGGGGCGGCATCTACGGGGCGTTCGACAAGGTCGCGTTCCGCTTCTACGCCGTCAACGGCTTCAACGGCTCCGCCTTCTCGTCGAGCGGGGTGCGCGGCGGCCGGCAGAAGGGCGGCAAGGCGAAGGCGAACGACATGGCGGTCACGGGCCGGCTCGACTTCACGCCGACCCCGGGCATGTTCTTCGGGGCCAGCTTCTACACCGGCGGGTCCGGGCAGGGCGACATCGTCGTCGACGACCGGAACTACGGGGTCCGCACGAGCATCTTCGACGTGCACGCGCAGGTGCAGGTGCGCGGCTTCGACGTCCGCGCGCTCTTCGCGCAGGCGATGCTCGACGACACCGTGCAGCTCAACGAGGTGCTCGGGCTGACCGGGTCGAGCGGCGTTGCCGAGAAGATGCAGGGCGGCTACCTGCAGGTCGGCTACGACCTCCTGTCGCAGGTGGCCTCGACCGGGGACGTGGCGTTCACGCCCTACATCCGCTACGAGAAGGTCGACACCCAAGCGGCCGTCGCGGCCGGCTTCACGCGGAGCGCGTCGAAGGACAACACGTACACGACCTTCGGACTCGAGCTGAAGCCGATTCCGAGCATCGTCATCAAGGTCGATCACATGTGGGTAAACAACCCAGCGGACAGCGGTGTCAACCAGTTCAACGTCAACGTCGGATACGCATTCTGATCCGCCCGGGGCTGTGGTACCGGGCGTCATGCATCCCGTTCGGTACTGCGTGCGACGGCTCCAGG
>JAGWAJ010000053.1:0-7960 GCA_021296475.1 Acidobacteriota bacterium | reverse complement strand
CGCCCCGCGGTGCGTCTGCTGGCCGCAGGGCGGCTGCTGGGGGCTACCGCGGCCGCGGCAGCCCAGCCGGGAATCTCCAGAGAGGAGGCGCTGGCAGCGGTCTTCCCCGGGGCCGCGATCGACGCGGATCGGGTCTACCTAACCGAAGACCAGCGCGATGCCGTTGCCGCCCTGTCGCGCCAGGAGGTGCCGGGACGCATCTACGCGCGCTACGTGGCGCGCCGCGGCGGCGGCGGCGCCGTCGTCGGCCGAGCCTACGTCGATACCCACGTCGTCCGGACCAAGCGCGAGAGCCTCCTCATCTCCGTCGATCCGCGCGGGCGGGTGCTCCGCATCGACGTCACCGCGTTTCTCGAGCCGCCGGAGTACGTGGCGCCCGAGCCGTGGCTGCGGCAGTACGACCGCCGTCCGCTCGACGACGATCTGGCCATCCAACGTGCGATCCGGCCGATCGCCGGCGCCACGCTGACGAACCGCGCGGTCAACGGGGCGGTGCGCCGGGTGCTCGCTCTCGATCGGGTGCTGCAGGCAGGGGCGCAGCAACCGTGATCGCCGCGCTCGAGCGGTGGGCGCTCGTCCCCCGGGTGGAGCGCTGGTTCTTCAACGCGATGCACGCCGTCATCACCCTCAGCGGGGTGGCCTACTTCTGCATGAAGTACCTGATGGCGACCGACGATCCGTTCGCGCTCATCAACCACCCGTGGGAGCCGGCGATGCTGTCGATTCACGTAATGGCCGCGCCGCTCGTCGTCGTGTTCTTCGGCATGGCGTTCCGCTCGCACACGTTGCGGAAGCTGCTGCAGGCGAGCCCGGTGAACCGGCGCTCCGGTCTCACGTCGGCGGGTGCCTTCCTGGTGATGACGCTGTCCGGCTACCTCATCCAGGTGGCGACGAGTCCCGCTCTGATCGCGACCGCCATCTGGACCCACGTGCTGACGAGCGTCCTGTTCGTCATCGCCTACGGGGTGCACCTCGTCATCGGCTACCGGGCCGCGTAGGCCTGCACCCGTCAGCCGGCCTGCCAGCGCACGACTCTCGCCGGTGCACCCGCCGGCGCGGCGGGTGTTGCCGTCCCGCCCCGCGGAGGGCCGCCGCCGGGCTCACGGCCCGAACCGGACCGCGAAGTCCCGCCGCTGCTGCACGCTGCCGAGCATGATGATCTCGGCCCCCGCTTCGAGAGTCATCGACGCGCGCAGGGTGGTGACCACCCGCCCGCCCTGCTCGACGGCGACGACGCTGAGGCCGGTGCGCGATCCGATCTCGGTGGCGGCCAGCGTCTTCCCGTGCAGGGAGCGGGGGAGCGGCAGCGAGAACAGGTCGACGCCCTCGCCCAGGATCACCAGCTCGTGGCCCTCGATGAGCGAGAGCACCGCCTCGGCGCCCAGAGACGAGTAGCTGAGAACGAAGTCGGCGCCGGCCCGATGGATCGCCTCCAGGTTCTGCTCGTGGGTGACGCGGCTCACGATGCGGAGGTCCGGCTTCAGACGCCGGCAGTAGACGGCAAGGTAGACGTTCATCGCGTCGTCGTGCGTCGTCAGCAGCACCTGCGCGGCGCTGGTGAGGCCGGCCCGCATCAGCGCGTCGCGGTCGTTGGCGTCGCCCCCGAACACCTCGTCGGCGATGCCGACCATCCGCTCCCGCGCCTGCGGGTCCCGGTCGAGCACGTGCACCCGCACGCCCTTGCGCTTGAGTGCCCGGGCGGCGACGCCGCCGACCGTGCTCGCGCCGACGAGCAGGATGGGGGCATCGAAGACCGGCCGGTCCCGGATCAGGCCGTCGAGGGCGGTCAACTGGTCCGTCGTGCCGACCACGACCACGATGCTCTCCTGCGTGATCGGCACCCCCGGGAAGGCGGGTACGAGGCGTCCGCGGTGCCACAGCCCGACGATGTTCAGCCCCGTACGCTCCCGGAGGTGGGTGTCGCGCACCGTCTGGCCGGCCAGCGGCGTGTCGCGCGCCGAGAACTCGGCGATCTGCAGCCCCTTGACGGTCCCGACGATGTCGGCCTTCCCGAGGCCGGCGCTGACGCGGTTCGCCAGGTACTCGCCGAGGCGCACCTTGAGCGCGAGAACGTGCGAGCAGCCGCTCAGCTCCAGGATGTCGGTCGAGTCCTCATGCTCGGCGAGAGCGATGATGGGGACGTCCGGTGACGCTTCCCGCACCGTCAGCGCGATGTTGGTGTTCGTCGTGTCCTCGTGGTTCGCGAACACCGTCCGCGACCGTTCGATGCCGAGCAGCTCGTAGGTCACGCGGCTCTCGGGATCACCCGCCACGACCCGGACTCCCCGATCCGACAGGTGGGCCGCCTCGGCCGGATCGGGCTCGAGCACGTAGCACGGGATCCCGTCGGTGCGCAGTCGTCCGATCAGGCTGGCCGCGATCGGATCGTAACGGGTGATGATCACGTGCCCGCGCTCGTCGGCCGGCGCCCGCCGCGGCACCCGCGACAGCTCCTGGGCCCTCCGCAGCGGCTCGATCAGGAATTCGATCGACACGTAGGGCAGGGCCACCAGCAGCAGCAGGATGCCGCTCAGCATCACCCCGACGCTGAACAGCCGCCCGGCGTCGCTGTAGAAGACGATGTCGCCGTAGCCGAGGGTGCTCATCGTGACCACGGTCCAGTACAAGGCCGTGATCCACGAGTACGAGCGGTCCTCGACGTGCAGCATGATCAGCTGGAAGAGGGCCGCGTACAGCGGAATGAACGCCGCAAGGATGCCGCCGACCACGAAGGGGAAGCTGCTGCGGCGGCCGGGCTCGCGGCCGGCCGTCCTGCGTTCGCTGTTCGGGAACCGCAAGGCGCTCCTGGGAGGCTCGCCGACGATTATATCGGCGGCGTCAGGCCCCGGCTCGCTCCGGACCGGCGGCGTCCTCCGCCGGCCGGGGCGCGATCCCGACGTGCAGGACGCCGTACAGCGCCGCCACGAGCGGATTGAGGAGATTGAAGAAGACGAACGGGGCGTAGGTGAGCGTCGGCACCCCAAGCGTGGTCGCCATGAACGCGCCGCACGTGTTCCAGGGAATGAGCGGCGACGTCAGGGTGCCGGCGTCCTCGAGGGTGCGGGACAGGTTTTTCGGGTCGAGGCCGCGGCGCTCGTACTCGCTCCGGAACATCCGGCCGGGCAACACGATCGAGATGTACTGATCCGAGGCCAGCACGTTGATGCCGAACGACGTGCCGAGCGTGGTCAGGATCAGGCCGCTCGTCCCGCGCACGCCCTGCAGCATGCGGCGGGCGAGGACTCGCAGCACGCCGGTGGTCTCGAGGACCGAGCCGAACATCATCGCGGTCAGGATCAGCCAAACCGTCGTCAGCATGCTCGCCATCCCGCCGCGCGAGACGAGATCGTCGATGACGGCGTTGCCGGAATCCAGCACGTAGCCGGCGTAGAGCGCCTGCCAGACGCCCTGGACGAGCGCGACGACCTCCGGGAGGTCCGTCGGACCGACGTACCGCAGGACGGCGTCGCGCTGGAAGAGGGCCGCGAAGAGGCCGCCCGTGAGCGCGCCTATCAACATCGCCGGCAGAGCCGGCACCTTCCGCATGACCAGCGCCAGCACCAGCGCCATCGGCAGAAGCAGGTGCGGGCCGAGCGCGAAGCTCTCCGCGAGCGCGGCCCGCACCGCCGCGAGCTCGTCCGAGGCATCCGGCGCCGGCGCCGCCACGCCTGCGATCGCAAACAGGACGAGGGCCACCGCAATGCTCGGCGTGGTCGTCCAGAGCATGTGCCGGATGTGAACGAACAGGTCGGTGCCGGTGACGGCCGGAGCGAGGTTCGTCGTGTCCGACAGCGGAGACATCTTGTCGCCGAAGTACGCGCCGGAGATGACCGCGCCGGCTGCCAGGCCCAGGTTGAGCCCCTGCGCGGTCGCGATGCCGACGAGGGCGATGCCTACGGTCCCGGCGGTCGTCCACGAGCTGCCGGTCGCCAGGGCCACGACCGCGCAGATGACGCACGCCGCGGCATAGAACACCGAGGGTGCGAGCAGGGCGAGGCCGTAGTGGATCATCGTGGGGACGACGCCCGCGAGGATCCAGGTCCCGATCAGCGACCCGACGGCCAGCAGGATGAGCACGGCTCCCATCGAGACGGAGATGCCCCGGCTGATGCCGGCCTCGATGTCGGTCCAGCGGTGTCCGTTGGCCAGGCCGATGACGCCCGCCACGGTGGCGGAGAGGACGAGCGCGATCTGGTTCGGCCCGGACGACGACGAGTCGCCGAAGAGGTAGACCGAGGCGCCGAGCAGCGCGATGAGGAACAGCACGGGGACGAGAGCCTGGCCGAGCGTCGCATCGCGGGGCGCCGGCGGTGGGGAGGCGCTCATGGCGGCGGGTCGCTATGCGACGGAGACGTCGATGCCGAGGCGGCGCCGCTTGAGGAAGAACCCCTTGCGCGACAGGCCGAGGCGTTGCGCGGCGTCGTCGACCCGGCCCCCGGTGGCCTCGAGCGCGCGGCGAATCAAGGTCCGCTCGACCCTTGCGGTCGCCGCGGCGAGCGTCTGGTCCGGATTGAGGGTGACCTGCAGGGCGGCCGGGTCGGCGGCGGCCGGTTCGGCCGCCAGCCCGTGCACCTCGGCCGACAGGTGCTCGGGCGATATCGTCGTGCGGTCGTCCGCGAGCGCGGCCGCTCGTCGAATCTCGTTCGAGAGCTGGCGCACGTTGCCCGGCCACTCGTAGCGCAGGAAGCACTTCAGCGTCCGGTCGGCCAGCTTGAGATGCGGCCGGCCGTGCTCGGCTCCGTGGCGCCGCAGGAAGTAGTGCACGAGCGGCGGGATGTCGTCGCGCCGCTCGCGCAACGGCGGAACGGCCAAACGGACGGCGTTCAGTCGGAAGAAGAGGTCCTTGCGGAATCTGCCGTGCTGCACCAGCTCTGCGGGGTCGGAGTTCGTGGCCGCGATGACGCGTACGTCGACGGTGACGGGGCGCGCCGCACCGACAGGTTGCACCTCGTTGTTCTCAAGCAGGCGCAGCAGCTTGGGTTGGGTCTGCAGATCGAGCTCGCTCACCTCGTCGAGCAGGAGCGTGCCCCCGTCGGCGGTTCGAACGAGGCCCGGCACGTTCTCGTAGGCGCCCGTGAACGAGCCGCGGCAGTGACCGAAGAGCTGACTGTCGATCATGTCGCGGGGCGCCCCGGTGCAGTTGTACGGGACAAACTCCCGCCGGGATCGTTCCGAGTGCCGGTGGATCAGGCGCGCAAGCACCTCCTTGCCGGTGCCGGACTCCCCGACGAGCAGAATCGGCAACGTGCTCGCGGCGACCTTCCGGGCCGTCTCGACGAGCCGGCGCATCGCCGGCGATGCGAAGACGCCCGCCTCGCCCGGCACCGGGAGTTCCGGGGGCCACGGGGCTGGGCGACGGGGTTCCGCGTGCCGGAACGTCTCGAGCGCCACGAGCCGATCGATGTGGGATCGGAGGGCGTGAAGGCCGGCCAGGGCCCGGACGTCGTCCGGCGGCGCCACGATGACCCGCAACTCTCCCTCCGCTCCCCGGCCGCACGAAATCGTCACGCGTCCGGGCCGGCGCGCCGCCGCAACGGCCGCGGTTGCCGACCAGCCCTCGTGGGCGCGGAGCTCGAACGAGTGCCCGTCGCGGGTGAAGACGATCGCCAGGGCGCGCGCGCAACCGCTGCGGCGCAGAAGGACGAAGACCTCCTGAGCCAGCAGCGCCGGCTGCGAAACGAGGTGCGCAAGCGGCGCGAGGTCGAGCAGATCGGGAATCGTCGCGGCGCGGCGACCGGGAATCGGCCGCGAAGTCCGGCCCGGCAGGGTGCCGCGGATGATCGGCGACAGGTCCCAGGGCTTGGCCGTGAGCCGGCTGCGTAGACCCGGACCGATGCCGCTCGTGGTCTGCAGGTAGCCGAGCAGGCCGTCCCGTCGCGCATCCGCGGCGCCGGTCACCGAGAGGACGCGCAGGGAACTCTCGACGGCCGGCCGCGTCCGGCGCCCGGGGGCGGCGGCTTCGAGGAGCGAGGCGTGGGCGCGCTGCAGCTCGGCCAGCAGCGGGAGCGGCGCTCCGTCCGCCTTCTCGCGGGCCTCGGCAAGCGCGCGAGCCGCCATGTCGAGGCGGTCCAGCCGCCGGCAGGCGTCGGCCTTCAAACACCGCAGCGAAAGTCCGCGGGGCAGATCTCCGCATTCGTCCGCCTTCGCGATCCCGTTCTCGCAGATCGCGAGGGCCTCGTGCCAGGCGGAGCCCGCCAGCGCCAGGCGCGCGCGGGTGAGAAACGACGACAGGACTTCCGACGACGGCGGAAAGCTCGCCTGACCGCGAACCACGTCGTCCAGCTCCTCGAGGCGCTGGCGGCACACGTCCGGTCGAGCGCGATGCAGACCGATCCGGGCGAGTGTGTCAAGAAGAGCGACTCGGATGCGCGTCGTGCCGCCGGAAAGGGCCAGGGTCTCGTCGCAGAGAATCTCCGAGTCGCGCACGCTGCCGACCGCCAGCTTCGCGCGAGCGAGGCGCACCATGGCGCCCACGCGCGCTGCCAGATGCCCGGAACGGGTCGCATGGGCACGAGCCGCGCGGCAGTGGCGGGCCGCCGCGGCATGGTCCGCGCCCAGGGCGCAGGCGTCGGCGCGTGCGAGCGCGAGCAGTCCCGCCAGCCACAGGTTCTCGCCCGTGGCGAGGAGTTCCTCCGCCACCCGGAGATGGGACCGGGCAAGCTCGAGACGGCCCTGCCGGGTGTCGATGGAGGCGCAGGCGAGATGAAAACGGAGGTGCAGGTGCGGGTGAGCGGCTATGGTCGCCGATCGCGCACACTCGTCGATCAGGCGGGCCGTGACGGTCACGCCCACGACGTCCATCAGCTCGCCGGCGATGTCGAGGCGGATCCGGCCTGCCAGCTCCGGGTCGTCGGCCGCCTGCGCGGCCTCCACCGCGCGCCGAAAGCGGTTCAGGCTGCGCGCCGGCTCGCCGTGCTCGGCCGCGACCACGCCGAGCACGGCGTGGCAGCGGGCCCGACAATCCGGTGGCGCGTTGGAAGACCGAAGAACGCGCCGGGCTGCGCGCGCTGCTGCCGCGCCGTCGCCCGTCCGTTGCAGCACCTCCGCGGTTGCCGTGAGATGGTGGACCCGCGACCCGTCCCGCGCCGTCGGTTCCATCCGCTCGAGCACGAGGCGGGCGGACCGGAAACGGCCGCGCGCCTTCAAAGCCAGAGCGTGATCGAATGGGGTGGGTGGCACGCGCTTCCGCTCGGCGTCCGGGGCGATCCTCGGCGCACGGCCGCAATGCCCGCGCGGTGCGGCAACGCCCCCGTCAGGGCCGAAGCCGATGTACAAACGAACGCCCGGGTCCGGCTGTGCCGGCCCCGGGCGAGAATAATCCCGGCAGCGACCTACTCTCCCACGAAGTTGCCCCCGCAGTACCATCGGCGGTGGAGGGCTTAACTGCTGTGTTCGGCATGGGAACAGGTGTTTCCCCTCTCCTATGACCACCGGGAAATTGCACCCGGAAAGCGCTGAAGCCGCCTCCGGGATCGCTTGTCAAAGAACCGCAACCGGGCCCCGGCATTCGCCGGGCACCTCGGTCGCGTTGCCGTACCGGCGGGCCGTCCCCGCCGGTACAGCAAGATGCAACTGAATACCCTACAAACGGTAGCTTCCCGACCGGAGACGAAGTGGAATGGTCAAGCCTCACGGCTGATTAGTACCAGTTAGCTCAAGCCCTCACGGGCCTTACACATCTGGCCTATCACCTGGTGGTCTTCCAGGAGCCTTCAGGGACCCGAAGGTCCAGGGAGATCTCATCTTGGGGAGGGTTTCACGCTTAGATGCTTTCAGCGTTTCTCCCTTCCGGACGTAGCTACCCAGCACTGCCGCTGGCGCGACAACTGGTACACTAGAGGTCCGTCCATCCCGGTCCTCTCGTACTAAGGACAGCCCCCCTCAAATCTCCTACGCCCATGGCAGATAGGGACCGAACTGTCTCGCGACGTTCTAAACCCAGCTCACGTACCGCTTTAAT
>JAGWAJ010000052.1:8677-28793 GCA_021296475.1 Acidobacteriota bacterium | reverse complement strand
CGGTCGAGGCGCACGAGACGGCCGGGGAACGGTCCCGTGCGGGCCACCCAGGCCGTGTCGTCCACCGGGTTGGCGATGATGCCGTAGGCGAAGCCGGCGATGCGCGTGTCGCGGGCCGGGTCGACCTGCTCCCCCGGTTCGTTCCAAGGCCGCGTGATCCGGCCGTCGCCGTTGGTGTCGATGACGGTCGGGCACCACCCCTGCGAAGCCTGCTCGTTGCCCGTCTCGTCGTACGCCTGCGTGTCGAGCCAGCCGACGACGTTCGGATCGCCGCTGAACCAGAGCGTGTCGGCGGCGTCCTCGGCGAACTGCAGGTGGTGCGTGCCGTAGCAACTGTCGATGAGCGTGAACGTCTCGCTCGCCGGATCGTAGAACGAGATCTGCCGCCCGCTGCGCGGGACCGGGAAGTAGCGGGCCGACGGGTGCTCCGAGCCCGCCTGGCACCAGTCCGGGTTGTCGCGCTTGCGGATCGTGGAGGTCAGCCAGACCCGCCCCCGGGCGTCCATCATCGGGTTGTGCGGGTTGGCGGGGGCGTCGAAGATGATTTCGTCCCCCCAGTACGGCGACGGCTCGAACCCCGGCGCGGTCGGAAACATGGACGGCACCATCTCGCGCGGCTCGCGCAGCGGAATCGCCAGCTCCGTCGACGTGTGCCGCGCGGTGTCTGTGACTACGAGCGTGTCCTCGGTAATCGAGACGCCGTAGACCAGCCCGTTGGCGTTCACCGTCGGCTGCCGCTTGTCGGTCGTGACCTCGTCGTGGACGTAGGAGGCCTCCCCCGCCCACTCCCACATCGTCAGCACGAGGTTGCGCTCGACGTTGCGCGGGCGGGGCGGCGCCGGCGGCACCTCGCCGGCCGCGATGCGGTCCGTCCAGTCCGCGAACATGGCGAGGCCCCGCTCGCGCCCGAAGCGGTTCATCACGCCGCTCATCTGCGCCCCGCGCTGCCCGAACGTGATGCGGTGGTCCCAGGCCGCGGCCGTCGAGTCGAACCCGTCGAGCTGGCTCACGTCGAACGTGAAGCGGTTGCCCATCTGGTGGCAGAGCTGGCAACCCTGCTTCGTGACGTCGATCCACGCCGCCTGGCTGCGGAGAGTGGCCGGGATGCCGTTGCCCTCCGGCCCGGTCCCGGGGAACTCGTCCGGCGCGGGCGGCTCGAGCAGCGAGTACCAGTAGTTGGCCGGGTAGACCGCGGCCGCTTCCTGGGGCGTCGCAGCGGGCGTCGCCTCCAGGGCCAGCGTCTCGCCCGGCCGCGCCGTCACCGGCTCCGAGTCGGCCAGCCCGTAGCCGCGCACCCAGACGCGGTACGCCGCCGCGGGGAGGTCGGGCACGAGGAAGCGCCCGTCGTCGCCGGTCACCACGATCTTCCGGAACAGGGTGCCGAGGTCGTCCGTCTCGGCGATCACCCAAACGCCCGCCTCGGGGCCGGCCGGGCTCTGCACCGTACCCCGCAGGTCACCCTCTTCCATCGGGTGCGCCTGCTGCTGCGCCGCGCCGGGCGCTGCGGCCAGGGCGGCCATGACCGTGAACGCCAGCCAATGCAATCGCCTCTGCCGCGTCATTTGCGTCTCTCCTTCGATGTGGGGGCCTGACCGCTGGGGCGCCATTGTGCGCCGTGGCTCCGGCCCTCGGCCAGCTTCACGACTCGCGACGGCCGTCACCGACCCAGGACCACGTCGACGCCCCACAGCAGCAGGTCGACCTTGGCTCGTGGCGGCTTGGCAACGCACTCGTCGAGACGGGCCCGATCGAGTGCGACGATCTGTGAGGTGTTGGCCACCGAGTCCTTCGGAAGCCCGGTCGTCCTCGACGTCAACAAGACGTTGCCAGGCGCATCCGCCCAGCGCAGATTGCTGGTGAGCGGCACACAGACCGCGGTTGCGAGGCGGCTTCGATTCAGCGCGTCCCCCTGCACCACGACCACGGGTCGGCGGAATCCCGGGCCCGATCCGGCCGGCGGCGGAAGGTCGGCCCACCAGACCTCACCCTGAGCGATCACCACTCCACGCTCTCCAGGACGCGGCGAGCCGCCGCGGCCACGAACGCCCGGTCGTCGTCACCGATCTGGTCGCAAACGCGATTCATCGCCTCGGTGACTTCATCCGGTGCGTGGCGCGCGACGTAGTCCGTGAGGGCCGCGGTATACACATCACTTCGCGACCGGCCGGCCCGTTGCGCCAAGCGCTCCGCCTTCTGGAAGGTCTCGTCCGGGAGGGAGACCGCCGTTTTCATACCGACAGCATAACCGCAGCCGGCAGACGAGGGGCCGCCCGGCACAAGCACCTCTCGCGGAGCGTAGCGAATGCTCGTACAATAGGCTGTTCCGAAGCGTGACGCCCTCGAAGCTCCTGGAGCATGCAACGATGAGACTTCTCTCGCGCGTGTTGGTGATGACCGCAGCCTTGGCGATGCTGGCTGGACCGGCCGCGAGTGCGGCGGCGCAGGACTGGCCGCAGTGGCGGGGACCGGCCCGCGACGGCGTGGCGGCGGCGTTCGACGTGCCGGCGAACTGGCCCGACGCCCTCGAACGCCACTGGTCGGTGGACATCGGGCTCGGCTACGCCGCTCCGGTTCTGATCGGCGACCGGCTCTACCTCTTCACCCGGCAGGGCGTGGACGAGGTCATGACCGCGCTCGACGCGGCGACCGGCGAGACGGTGTGGCGAACCGGCTACGCGGCGCCGTTCGACATGAACCCGTCCACGGCGCGCCACCGGGCGGGACCGAAGTCGACCCCGACGTTCGACCGCGGGCGCCTCTTCTCGCACGGGATGACCGGATCCGTCACCGCCTTCGATGCCGGGACCGGCGAGCAGCTCTGGCAGTTTCCCGGGACGGGCGTCGTACCGCTGTTCCACACGTCGATGTCGCCCCTGGTGGTCGGCGACCTGGTGATCGTCCACGTCGGCGGCCACAACGACGGCGCCCTGACCGCCTTCGATACGGCGACCGGGGCGATCCGCTGGAGCTGGGACGGCGACGGGCCCGCCTACGGATCGCCGATGCTGTTCGAGCTCGGCGGCACCCGGCAGGTGGTCGTCTTCACGCAGGAGCACTTCGTCGGCGTGTCGGTCGAGACCGGGGCGCTCCTCTGGAGCCGGCCGTTCACGACGCGCGCCCTGACGACGTCGCAGACCCCGATTCTCTATCGCGACATGGTGATCGAGAACGGCCGCGGCAACGGCGTGACCGCGTTCCGCGTCACCCCGGGGACGGCCGGCTGGACCACCGAGAACGTCTGGCACACGGACGAGGTCTCGCTGCACATGACGAACGGCGTCGTCAACGACGGAGTGCTCTACGGCCTCTCGCACCTGAACAGCGGGCAGTACTTCGGCCTCGATCTCGACACGGGCGAGGTGCTCTGGACGAGCGCGCCGCGGCAGGCCGAGAACGCGTCGATCCTGCGATCGGGCGACACGATCCTCTCCCTGGAGGACGACGCCGAGTTGGTCGTGCTCGCGCACAGCCGCGCGGCGTTCACCCCGGTGCAGCGCTACGAGGTGGCCGACAGCGAGACCTGGACGCAGCCGACGCTGTCGGGCAACCGGCTGTTCATCAAGGACATCTCGTCGCTGACGCTCTGGACGCTGGACTGAGCGACGCGGGAACCGCTCACCGAACGGGCCGATCAGGAAGGACAACGCAGGGATGTCGGTCAACGGACCTCGCGCCACGGCTCGCGCCGCGCGGCGCCCGGAACCGCGGCGCCCGGCCCTTGCGGCCGCGGCCGTCGCACTCGCCGCCACCGGTGCGCTCGCAGTCTCGACCGCCGGCCTGCATGCAGCGGGTGCCCAGAGCACGGACGAGCCCTCGGTCTGGGACGGTGTCTACTCCGAAGTGCAGGCCGAGCGCGGCCGCAAGCTCTACGAGGCGAGTTGCGCGCGATGCCACGGCGACGACCTCTCCGGAGCGAACGCGCGGCCCCTCGCCGGCGAGAGCTTCATCCGCGATTGGGGAGGCCTGATGCTGGACGGCGTCCTCACGCGCGCCAGGACCATGCCGCCCGGCGGCGCGGGCAGCCTGGGCGAGGAGGGGTACGTCGACATCGTCGCCTACGTGCTCTCGGCGAACGACTTCCCGCACGGAGAGGGCGAGCTGACGGCGGCGCGGGCGGGAGAGATTCTCGTCTACGGCGAGGACGGCCCCGACGCCGTCCCGAACTTCGCCATGGTGCAGGTGGTCGGCTGCCTGTCGCGCGAGGAAAGGACCTGGTTCGTCACCGACGGCAGCGAACCCATCCGGACCCGCGACCCGGAGGTCTCGGCCGGCGACATCCTGGAGCTGACCCGAGCCATGCCGCTCGGAGGCAACACCTTCGAGTTGATGTACGTCTTTCCCAGCCCGGATCCCTACGAGGGCCATCGGGTGGAAGCCAAGGGGTTCCTGATTCGACGGGACGACGCCGGCGCCGCGGACGCGATCAACGTCACCGCGGTGGCGAGCCTTTCGCCGGCGTGCGCGCCGTAGGGCGCAACAGGCGTCTCGGCGCCGCGTCCACCGCCGCCACGCGCTCCCGCCCGGCCTGGAGCGAGAGGAGGCCATGCCCACGCGTTCCATTCGGCTGCTGACCGTCGCCGGGCTCGTCTCCGCGTTGCTCGCGTGCGGCGGGTGCGGACGCACCGAGGATTCCGACCCGGCCGCGGCGGCCATCCATCCGGCCCTCTCCGCGTCAGAACGGCAGCTCCTCGGTGCCTGGTCGCTGGCCCGTATCGAGCGCCGGGATGCCGACGGCGAGCCTCTGTCGCCTCCCGTCGAGGACCGGCTCGGCTACCTCATCTACGACGCCTCCGGATACATGGGCGTGACGCTCATGCGGCCGGACCGCGAACCGTACACCGATGAAGGGCCGACCGCCGACGAGGCGCTGGCGCAGTTCGGCAGCTACACGTCATACTTCGGGCGATTCGGCATCGACGACTCCGACGGCACCGTCACGCATCACCTCGAAGGGAGCCTCGACCCGGGGGGCATCGGCGCGGACTACACGCGAGCGTACGCCCTGGCCGAGGATCGGCTGACCCTGCAGCCGCCGCCCGCGCCCGACGGCTCGACGATCGCGTTGACCTGGCTCCGGCAGCCCGACCTGCCGGCGTCCGAGACGAGCGACACGCACGGGCAACTGTTCGGCGCGTACCGCATCGATTCCGTCTCCCGCCACACGACCGACGGCTTCGCCATCGACGCCGACCAGTACGAGACCGGCTACCTCTTCTACACGCCGTCCGGCCACATGTCCGTGCACCTCATGCGGCCCGGCCGCGCGCCGTTCGCCGGCGAAAGCCCCACGGCCGAAGAAGCCCTGCGGCTGAGCGAGACCTACGTCAGCTACTTCGGGCCGTACGAGGTGAACGAGATGGCGGGCTGCATCACCTGTCCGGGACCTCGTGACCAGGGGTACCTGATCCACCGGCCTGTCGGCAGCGCGGACCCACGGGGCAGGGGAACGGAAGCGCGGCGCTACTACGAGCTGAGCGACACGCATCTCACGCTGCGGCCTCCCGTCCGCACGGACGACGAGGGCCGGGAGGTGGTCACCGCGCTCCGCTGGACACGGCTTCCGACCCACTGAAGATCGTCGGCCGCGGGTGTCGCGGAGACCGGTGCGCGGGCTGTTCGCTTTTTCCACCACAGCAAGGAAAACTCATGAGTATTTTCGACCACACCCTGGAATACTGATAGGCTCTCCGCGTGGCGGTCCGTTCGCGCTACCTCGCGGACCAGATGGACAGGGACCTCGCGAGGAAGATGGTCTTCGTCGCCGGACCTCGTCAGGTTGGGAAGACGACCCTCGCCCGGACGTTGCCCGGAGCCCGCCCCGGCTATCTCAACTGGGACGTCGCCGAGGACCGCGAGCGCATCCTGCGGCGTGAGCTTCCGGCTACCGCGCTCTGGGTCTTCGACGAGATCCACAAGTACCGCGGCTGGCGCGCCTACCTGAAGGGACTGTACGACGCGCGGGAGGCCCGCCGGTACGGGGCGCGCATCCTGGTGACCGGCAGCGCACGCCTCGACCTGTACCGTTTCGGCGGCGACTCGCTGCAGGGGCGCTACCACCTCCTGCGCCTGCACCCCCTGTCGGCCGCCGAGCTGGGCCTGCGGACGCCGGCCGACCTTCACGACCTCCTGACCCTCGGCGGCTTCCCCGAACCGTACCTCGGGGGCTCGCACGTCGAGGCGCGGCGTTGGTCTCGCGAGCACCGGACGCTGCTGATCCGGGAGGAGGTCACCGAGCTCGAACGCGTCCAGGACCTGGGCACGCTGGAACTGCTGATGCTGCGCCTTCCGGAGTTGGTCGGCTCTCCACTGTCGATCAACGCGATTCGCGAGGATCTGCAGGTCAGCCACCAGACCGCCGCCAACTGGTTGCAGGTGTTCGAACGTCTCTACGCCATCTTCCGCCTCCCACCGTTCGGCGCGCCCGCCGTCCGCGCCGTCAAGAAGGAACAGAAGCACTATCACACCGATTGGTCCGTCGTTCCGGACGAGGCGGCGCGCTTCGAGAACCTCGTCGCCTCGCATCTGCTGAAGTGGGTGCACCACCAGCAGGACACGCAGGGCCGGGACGTCGAGCTGCGCTACTTCCGCGACACGGACGGCCGGGAGGTCGACTTCCTGATCGTGGACGGACGGCAGCCGCTGCGCTGCATCGAATGCAAGTGGGCCGACGCACCGATCGACAAGAGTCTGCGTTACTTCAAGGTGCGTTTCCCGGAATGCGACGCGTGGCAGATATCGGCCACCGGCACCAAGGACTACGTCAACCCGGACGGCATCCGCGTCGCGCCGGCGCTCACGCTGCTCGGCGAACTCGCTTGAGTGCGCGGCACGCCATGCACCGGCGCCGGCTCGCAGGGCCGATGTACGATGACGGCATGGACCGGCCGCTTCCTAGACCGGCGCTCGATGCGGTGGCTTCGACAGCCCGGGCAACGGTCGGGCTCGACCTGTTGATCCTGTTCGGCTCGCGGGCGCGCGGGGACGCGCGACCCGGAGCGGACTGGGATTTCGGTTACCTGGCGGGCGAGACGACCGACGTCCCGGGGCTGCTCGCCGCCCTGGTGGGAGCGCTCCGGACGGATCGCGTCGACGTGGTGGACCTCCGGCGAGCCAGCGGCCTGTTGCGGTATCGAGCCGCCTGCGACGGCGTGTTGGTGTACGAGGCCCCTACCGATCACTTCGATCGGTTTCGCCTGCAGGCCGTGCAGTTCTGGTGTGACAACGCGCCGGTATTCGAGCGCGGCTATGACGAGATTCTGGAGGCCCTGCCGTCTTGAGCGTCCTCGATCGCGCCGTGCTGGCCGAGCGCGCGATGACCGTGCAGCGCCACCTGGCGCGCGTAGCGGAGCGACTGCCGGCATCGCCGGCCGACTTCCAACCGGCAACCGACGCGTCGGACGCCGTCGTGCTTCACCTGTGGCAGGCCACGCAGATCGTGATCGATATCGCGATGGGAACCTGTCTTGCCCTGCGGCTGGGAACGCCCCACAGCTACGGGGATGCGTTCCGGCGTCTCGAAGAAGCAGGGGTCATCGAAGCCGACCTCGCCGACCGTCTCGTGCGGGCGGCCGGATTCCGCAACGTCGTGGCGCACGCCTACGAATCGCTGGACCTGGCACGGGTCTACCGGTCCGCGACGGACGGACCCGCCGACCTGCTGCGGTTCCTGGCCCGCCTGAAGGACCTCGGGCCATCCGCGAGGTGAACCCGTGCCTCCGGACCCGGCGGTGAGGGCTCGACGGGACGCTCCACGGCCGTAGCCGTCCCTGCGTCGCCCCCCCGGGGACCGTGTGCTGCGGCTGCCGGCTACTGCCCGGCGGGCGGCGGCACCCCCGCCGCGTCCATCACCGCACGAACGGCGTCGGCCGTCACCGGGCTGCTCTGGATGTTCATGCCGCGGTGCACGCCGGCCACGATCTCCAGAGGCGTCCAGCCGCGCGAGTTGGGCTGGTTCCAGACGTCTACGTCCGCGCCGACCTCCGCGAGGAACCTGACGACGCCGGGCAGGTGCTTGTAGGCCGCTCCGTGCATCACGGTCTCGCCGTTGTCGTCAACGTCGTTCAGGTCTCCGCCGAGCTCCAGGGCCGCCCGAACCGCTTCGAGCACCTCCGGCTCGGTGCCGGGATCCTCACCGGGGGATGACGTCCCCACGCCGGCCGCGACCATGATCGGGGTCGTGTTGTCCTCGTTCGGCAGGAGCGGATCGGCGCCCAGCTCGGCCAGCAGCCGCATCAGGTCGGCGTCGCCGGTCCGTGCCGCGAGCAGGAACGGAGTGCCCCCGAGGAAGTTGAGCCGCGTGATGCCGGCCGGCGGGCGGCGGGTGACGCGCGCGTTCACGTCGGCCCCCGCGGCGACCAGCTTGCGGACGAACTCCAGGCTCGTCATGTTGCCGGAGCCCGGAGGGGGCGGGTTGTTGCTGCCCGCGATGCCGGCCTTGCGCACCCACGACACCTGGTGGAGCGCGGTCCAGCCCCGCGAGGCGACATTGACGTCGGCGCCGCGATCCACCAGCAGGGCGGCCAACTCGTAGTGCGCGTTCGCCGCCGCAAGCAGGAACGCGTTCAGGCCCGTAGCCGCACGCTCGGCGCTGGTACCGCCTCGCCGCGTTTCCTCGGTGACCGGGAGCGACTCCTCGACGCTGGCCCCCGCCTCGAGCAGCGTCTGGACCACGCCGATGCGCCCCTCGCGGACGGCGAACAGGAGCGGCGTCCAACCCTTCGTGGAGCGCGCCGCCACGTCCGCGCCGTGCGACAGCATCGTCGGGATCAGGTGGGCGTGTCCCTCGGCCGCCGCCCACATCAGCGCGGTCTGCCCCCGCCAGGTCTCGGCCGCGTTCACGTTCGCACCGCGGTCGAGCAGGAGGCGAACGACGTCCAGCGCCCCGGTGCGCGCCGCCGTCATCAGCGCCGTCTCCCCTTCGGTGAGCGCGGTATCGGGATCGGCGCCGGCGTCGAGGAGCAGCTCGACAATCGCCTCGTTGCCGTTGGTGCAGGCGAGCGAGATGGGCCGCACTCCGTACCGGTTTGCGGCTTCGGGATCGGCCCCGACCGCGAGGAGCTGCCCGACGATTTCCGCGTCATCGGCGTGCGTCGCCCAATGGAGCGGCGTCGTGCCGTCGGGATCGGCAGCCATGACGTCGGCCCCGCGCTCGATGGCGGTGCGGACTCCGGCACCATCGCCGTCGCGGATCGCACTGATCAGGCCGGCGTCCGCCGCCTCTACGGCGCGCGCGGCCTCGACGCCGCCCGGCACGGCAACCAACACGAACGCCACCAGAGAGAGGCTCACGCGGTGCATCTGGACGCTCCCCTCAAGAAAGGGACGGGACGCGGGAGGTCGCTCCTCCGGCATCCACGGCCCGAGCCGGCGATCAGCGGGTCCGAGACCCGATGGCCACCGCTCGGAACGGAAACGACACGCGGGCTGCCGGCCTCATCGAGTCGACAGCCCGCGATTCCTGACTACTGAGTACCCGGCGCGCGCTCCGCTACAGCGTGAGCGGCTCGATCACCTCGCCGGCCCGCCCCGTGCTGTCGGCGAAGTCGTCCAGGTGCACGCCGACGTCGTCGAGCAGCGTCAGGTGCAGGTTCGCCAGCGGCGTCAGCTCGTCGTAGCGGATGTGCCGGCCGCCCGCGATCCGCGATCCGGCGCCGCTCGCCACGATGATCGGCAGGTTGCGGTGATCGTGGACGTTGGGGTTGCCGAGCCCGCTGCCCAGCAGGTACGTCGTGTGGTCCAGCAGCGTGCCGTCGCCGTCCTCGGTTGACTTCAGCTTGTCGACCAGGTAGCCGAACAGCGACACGTGGTACTGGTTGATCTTCGCCAGCTTGGCCAGCTTCTCCGGGTCGTTGACGTGGTGCGACGTCGGGTGGTGCGGCTCGGGCACGCCGATCTGCGGGTAGGTCCGCGTGCTCGCCTCGCGCGCCATCTGGAACGTGACGACGCGGGTCAGGTCGGCCCGGAGCGCCAGCACCTGGAGGTCGTACATCAGCTTGACGTGCTCCTCCCAGACCTCCGGGACGCTGGTGGGCCGCGTCAGGTCGCTCAGCGGCGAGTCGGCCGCCGACTCCTCGGCGCGCTGGATGCGTCGCTCGACCTCGCGCACGGTGTCGAGATACTCGCTCACCTTGTGCCGGTCGCCGGTGCCGAGCTGGGCCTGGAGGCTCGCCATGTCGTCGAGCACCCAGTCGAGAATGCTGCGGTTCGTGCGGAGCTCCGCCTGCCGCTGGGCGGGCGTGCCGCCGTCGCCGAAGAGCCGCTCGAACACGACGCGCGGATCGGCCTCCGTCGGGTTCGGCGCGGTCGGCGAGGCCCACGACAGGCTGTTCATGTAGACGCAGGCGAATCCGTTGTCGCAGTTGCCGACCTGAGCAATGAGGTCCGTCCCGATCTCGAGCGACGGGAGCGGCGTGTCCCCGCCGATCCCCTGCGCCGCGAACTGGTCGACCGACGTGCCGTTGACGTAGTCGCTCCCCTCGGTCCGCTTGGGGCGCACGCAGGTCAGGAACGCCGAGTTCGCCGAGGCATGGTTGCCGGAGATGTGCGCGTCGTTGATCTCGAGGTTGGTGACCACCGTGACGTTGTCGAGGTGCGGCGTCAGCGGCGACAGCGACTCCGAGAGCGTGCTCAGCCGTCCCACCTCGGTCGGCGTCCACAGCTCCGGGTTCATCCCCATCGGGATGTACACGTAGCCCAGCCGCCGGGGCGCTGCCGCAGCCGTCTTCGCCATCGCGGACGCGGCCGGCACCATCGCATCGAGGAGCGGCAGCGCCAGGGCGGCTCCCACGCCGCGCAGGAACGTCCGCCGGGGCAGCGCCGTCTTCGTGATGATCATGACTGGGATCTCCTCATCTGGAACGGAGTGCTGTTCACGATGCCAAGCACGAGCGACGACATCCGGTAGTCGTCTGCCGCGGCGGAGCGGACGATCGACCGGACAGCGGGGGCGTCCGCGTGATCGAGTCCGCGCCCGAGCGCGAAGGTCAGAAGCTTCTCCGCCACGACGCCCGCGAAGACGTCGGGGCGCTCGAGGATCGCGGCGCGCAGGCCCGCGACCCCGTCGAACTCCTCTCCGCCCGGCAGGTTGCCCGCGGCGTCGATCGGCGCGGCGCCCTCGGTCGCGCGCCAGCGGCCAATCGCATCGAAGTTCTCCATCGACAGGCCGGCCGGATCCATGATCCGGTGGCAGACCGCGCACTGCGGGTTCTGCCGGTGCGCCTCCATCCGCTCGCGCATCGAGACGACGCGGACGTTGGACCGCGTCTCGTCGAGAGGCGGCACGTTGGCCGGCGGCGGAGGGGGCGGCGTCCCGAGCAGGTTCTCCAGGATCCACTTCCCCCGCAGCACGGGCGACGTGCGCGTGGCGTAGGAGGTGACGGTGAGGATGCTGCCGTGCCCCAGGAGGCCGGCGCGCGGGCTGCCCGGCGGCAACGCGACGCGGCGGAAATGGTCTCCGTAGACGCCCGGAATCTCGTAGTGCCTCGCCACCCGCTCGTTCATGAACGTGAAGTCGGCGGTCAGGAGATCGACGACGCTCCGGTCTTCGTCGAGGACGCTCCGGAAGAGCAGCTCCGTCTCGCGCCGGAAGCCCTGCCGCAGGTTGTCGTCGAAGTCCGGGAAGAGCCGGGCATCGGGCCGCACCGCGTCCAGGTTCCGGAGGTGCAGCCACTGCGACGCGAAGTTGGTCGTCAGTGCGTCGGCGCGCGGGTCGGCCAGCATCCGCCGCACCTCGGCCTCGAGCACCGCGGGGTCGCTCAGTCGCCGAGCAGCCGCCGCGTCGATGAGCGCGTCGTCCGGGAGGCTGCTCCAGAGGAAGAACGACAGGCGCGAGGCGAGCTCGAGGTCGCTGACGCGATACGGGGCGCCCGGCGTCACGCCGTTCGGATCCCGCTCGATGCGGAAGAGGAACTCCGGACTCGCGAGCAGCGCCCGCAGGGCCGTCTCCACACCCGCCTCGAAGCCGCCCTCGGCGTATCCCCGCTGGTAGAAGGAGACGAGCCGCTCGAAGTCGTCGACCGTGACCGGACGGCGGTAGGCGCGGCGGGCGAGCGTCGCGATGATCTCCGTGGCGCACGTCTCCGCCTCGTCGGCGGTGGCGCCAGCCGGCGGGCGGCAGGAGAAGATGCGCTCCCGGCTCGGGGTCTCCCCCACGCCGGTCGGGTCGAAGGGACCGACGATGGACACGGTCCGCACCGCCGGCTGCTGGCGCGGATGGCGGTCCATGTTGAAGTGCGCGTCGTACGGTTGGCGCGTCGTCTCGAGGAGGGCCGAGTTCTTCTTGATGAACGTCGCCCCGACCTCGTGAGGTCCGGCCGTCACCGTGACGCGGACGTTCAGGTGGTTGTCGATCCCCTCGTCCGCGTAGTAGGCGGCGTTGGCCTGCAGCACGAAGTTCTCGCTCGGCTCCATCGTGAACAGATCGAGGCGGCGCCCATCGAGCGTGATCTCGACGTCGTGCGGCTCGGTCAGGCCCTCGACGTTCTCGTTGCGATTGCGCTGCAGCCGGACCTGAATCTCGTACTCGCCGTCGGCCGGAAACTGGTGCTCGACCACCGTGCCGCCGCGCGTGCCGAAGGGAAGCCCGGCGACGTGGTCCTCCTGCGTGCGGTCGGCGGGGATGACCACTACGCGGCTCCCCGGCGCCGGCAGCCGGCTGCCGACGGCCAGCCGGCTCACCTTCTGCGCCGCCGCGAGGTAGCGCTCCATCAGCGTCGGCGAGAGCCCGCCGGCGTTCACGTTGTCGAAGCCGAAAGCGGAGTCGTCGCGCGGCAGGAGCGCCGCCACGTCGACCTCGAGGGCCAGCAGATCGCGGATGGCGTTGCGGTACTCGGTCCGGTTGAGCCGGCGGAAGGTGTCGGTGCGACCGGGATCCGGATCCGCCGCGGCCGCGGTGTCGAGCGCCGTCTCCAGGTACGAGACGATGCGGCCGTAGTCGGAGGCGTCGGGCCGGGGGCGAGGCCGGGGCGGCATGGCGCCGGTCCGGAGCTTGCGGACGACCTTCTCCCACAACTCGGGATGGGCCGCGACGTCGGCGACGTCGACGCCTTCGAGCGTCAGGCCGCCGGTCTCGAGCCGGTCGTTGTGACAGGTGATGCAGTAGCGGTCGAGCAGGGCCTGCTCGGCGGCTGCAGCCTCGCGAGCCGCCGCCGTCGGTGCGGCCGCCTTCGGCGCCGCCGCCGCGACCGCTACCGAGCCTGCCAGCAGCAGGCACGCAGACGCCGCCGACACCCAGCGCATGGTGGCCATCTCATCCTCCAGACGACGGCGAGGCCCGCCTTATCTTAAACGCTGGGCGCGGGTTGCGCCACAGGTTTCCGTCCCGGCCGGGAGCGCGCGGCACATCGCCTACCGACGCTCCGCATCGGGAACCGGTGGCCCGACGGCGGGCGTCCGGGACGCCGTCGGGCACGCCCAGAGCGAGGCCGCCGGTCGCCCCCCACTCCCCGCGGCTTCGTTACGTGAATTCTTCAACGCTCGACGGTGCCGAAGTAGGCCGGGAGATCCTGCTTCGTCGCCTGCAGGATCTCGACGATCGCCTGCCGGTCGGCAAGCGCCAATCGATCGTACGGCGAATCGGTGACCGCGCCCGACAGCACTTCCCACATCCGGGCGTAGACCGCCTCCTTCGCCAACTCGGGAAGAGCATCGAACGCCTCGGTGTAGATCATGTAGCTGCACGGGTAGCGGAAGAGACGCCCGTCCAGGCTGATCTTGCGCAGCGACCGGCCGCGGTCGTCGTGCGGCCCGCGGGCGGAGAACCACTCGCGGAACCCGGACGCACCGCCGATCCCTTCCGGCAGCGGCGCCTCGTCGATGAAAAGCAGGTAGTCGACCAGCTCGACGGCGGCCTCGCGAATCACCTCGGCGAAGCGCGGGTCGTCGGTCGAGCGGCCCTCGTCGCGGAAGACCACGCGCCGCGCTTCCCATCCCATCCGGGTGATGAGGTTGGTCATGTGCGTCTGGTGGTCGAGCACCAGCAGCGCCACGACGTCGCTGTACGGCGACGGATAGCCGTCGAGGTCGATCCGCTCCGCAAGCGAATCGAGCGCGGGCGGGACGACGCCGAACGTGGCGTTCGGGTCCGGCACGTCGAGCACCTCGACGTTGCCCATGTGTGCCGTCCCGCCGTGCGTCCCGGTGACGTACCACCCGCCCCAGCGGTCGACCAGGCGGCTCCGGTGGTCGGTAACGAAGCCGGTGGCGTAGGCGTTCGGATCGGGCGAGAGCGGCGCCATGCTGAGGACCTGCAGCCCGGGCACTCCCAGCGTGTCCCACGACAGGTGGCAGGCCAGGCAGCGGTCGTTGCGCGTGAAGCGCGGCTCACCGTCCGGCGTCTGCGGAAGCGCGTAGAAGATCACTCCCTGCCGCGGGTCCTGGGCCGCGACTTCCAGCAGATCGGCGTCACGGACCCAGCCGACGGCCACGGTGTCGTTGAAGAAAATCGCGCGCGGGTTCTCGGGCGTGATCAGGTCGTCCTGGTTGCTCGTGGGCGAGAAGACCGCCACCTGCGAGGCGACCGGCACGCCCAGGGCATCCAGCACCGACTGCAGGTAGCCGCTCCGGCCTTCGAACGCCAGCCCGGCCTCGCCGGCCGCGAGCCTCCGGTTGAGTGCGGCTACGGCATCGTCCACCGGACCATCGCTGTAGCGGATCGCCGGGTGGTCGCGCGACGCACGGAACGCGCCCCCGCGCTGGCCGGCCACCTCGGCGGCAACCACCGCCGCAGTGAGAAGTGTCGCGCAGGCCAGCCAGACACCCGGGCGTCGCCTCACACCCATGTCGAAACCTCCGGCCGATCAGGAAATTCGATCGACACTACGCCGCCCGGGCCGTCCGGAGGACGCATCGGAAATCGTCCGAGGCCCGGCGTCGGCACAACTGCGGTAGCGCATCTCGGAACGCTGACGAGCTCGCCCCTGGTGCGGCGCCATCGCCTCGAAGACCGGCGAGGTGGCTCCCTTCGGCCACCTACGGCGCGAACCGGCGGCGGTGCGATTCGGCCACCGCCTTCACGGCGGGAAGATGCTCCTCCAGCAGGTAGCCCTCGGCCACGAGTTGCCGCGCGGCTGTCATGTACTGCGCCAGATAGTCGTCGAAGCCCTCGTAGCGGGACGCGAGGTCGGGGCGCGGATCCCCCGCCGCCGCTCGGTCAGCCTCCACCGCCGCGAATGGAATGTAGCCGCCGGCCAGCCCGAGCAACTCGTCGTCGGCGCCGATGGCCGGGCTGCGCAGGTTCCAGCTCGTATAGGTGGCGACGGGCGCGCTGAGCGCCGGCAGCCGGAGCACCCCGACCTCGTTGTTGTCGGCGTCGTACGCCGGCACGCGCACCGCGTAGCGCTTCCCCGTCCGGAGCGGAGGGTGGTGGTCGATGCGCCTCTCGTGCTCGAAGTCCGGACCGTAGTCGACGTGCTCCGGCCGCTGGATGACCACCGGGTAGCGCACATCCGGCAGCGCCTGCCAGCCCGCCGCATCCGCCCGCCAGTCGCTCAGCGTGCCGTCGTCGATCCGCGGATGCACGCTCGGCGGCGGTGGGACGCCGTCGGTGATCCAGCGGTCGAGCGCCAGGAAGAGCGCCTCCTGCAGCGGCCGGTAGTTGGTCGGGTTCGGCGGAAGCTGGCCCCGGTCCGAAGGACCCGTGGCGGGACTGTGCTGCGCCCCGCCGAAGACGTAGACCCGCACCTCGTCCGGCAGCGCCGCGTCCCGCGCTCCCGTCGGGTCGGTCACGACGAGCGAGGCGCTCCGGTGCCAGTACTCGGACGACGTGTCGAGGTGCATCAGCTTCGGCACGACGCCGGCGGCCCGCGCCCGCCGCAGGATGCCGTCGGTCCGGCCGGTGAACGGGTCTGTCTCGTCGCCGTAGGTGAACGGAAAGACGTCGACCGGATAGAGATGCCCCGCGTGCTGGGTTGCGGTGCGCGTCGGCGACGCGAAGCGATGGTTGAAGAAGCCCTGCCCGCCGCCCGCGATCACCGGCATCGCCCCGTCGAACACGCGGCGGCCCTGCTCGTCGGCGTTGAACCCCTCGTGGAGGAACATCCGCAGGGCGCGACCGCTCTGCGAGCGCCCCTCGCCGATGACGCGGCGGGCGATCGGCTCCCCGTCGGCCTGGCGTAGCGGGTTCTCGTCCGACCGGTCGTGGCGCAGGAACGAGACGAGGTCGCGGATGGCGGCGAATCCCGTGCCCTGCACGACCGACCCGCGCGCCGTGTAGATGAGCTCGTAGATCCAGCCGGGCTCGAAACCTCCGGCCAGCTCGACGGCGCCGTCGATGAGGCCGCTCCCCTCCTCGCGCGGCCCGGTGACCACGTGGAAGCTCCAGGCGTCGCGCGGGATCGGCTGCGGCGGATCGGCCTCCCGCAGCCGCTTCGTGAGCGTCGCCAGGGGCAGCTCGCTCAGCACCGGCTCGTACGCGAGCTGGTTGCGATCGGAGATCGTGACTCTCGGTGTCGCAGCCTCCGTGAGGATCTCCGCCCGGACGAGCCCTACGACAGGCACACCTTCGTCGTCGTGGGCGACGGGCGCCTCGAGTCGCAGCCGGCGCGGGTCGACGCGGACCTCGGCGATCCACCCGCCCGACACCGTGACGTAACCGCGTCGCAGGAAGAAGGGCTCGCCGCCCCACAGGCGCCGCCCGCGGTTGTTGATGTCGTAGAGGACGGTCGGCTGCGCCAGGCGCAGATCGCGCGGGGCCAGTATCTCGACGTCGCCGTAGAACTCGACTCGCCCCTCCCCGTTGGTCAGCGCGCGGTCGAGATCGACGATACGGGCGTTCGCCTCCCGCGTCGGGTCGAGGGAGTAGACGACGCGGCCGCGAATCCGCTCGTAGGGGCCGACCTTGTCCGCCACGTCCTCGCCGAACGGCTCGCGGGAGGTGACCACGAAGCGGATGACCTCGGCACCGACGGGCGCGGCCGCCGGTAGCAGCAAGACCGGAGCGACGAGCACCGGAACGAGCACCGCCCTGACCAGGAGCGCCCGCGCCCAGGATGCGCGCGCCAGCACCGCGCACGTCCGCGGCGCCGGCGCCCCACGGAGCGTCGCCATTCTCCCCACCTCTCGCCTCGTCCTCTTCGCCCGCCTACTTCGCCAGAGGATCGGGGCGCAACTGGAAGTGGACCACCTTGCTCGGCGTCCCCTTGCCGGTCTCGGTGTGGAACGGCGCACGGGTCCCGTAGGTCGCCCAGAGGCCGCGGCCCTTCCAGCCGGCGTCCGGATCGTCGATTCGGCCGTCCATCCATTTCGTGTAGAAGCCGAGCGGGTACGGCACCCGCAGAATCACCCACTCGCCGTCCTTGAGCGCAAGGAGGCCCTCCGATGCGTTGCCGGTGTTGATCGGGACGTTCTCGCCGAGTCCGAGAGTGTCGAACTGGTCCACCCAGGTGTAGTAGCTCCCCTCGGCGCTGCCCGAGTCGTCCACGCCCTTGAGCTTGGGCAGCGGCTCCTCGTAGAGGGTCCAGCCCTCGGGGCAGTGCTGGCCGGTGGCCTCCGGTCCGTTCAGCGGCCCGGTGCACTTGCTGCGGTCGAAGCTGGCCATGTGGCCGCTCGCCAGCGGCGTCCAGACGACGCCATTGCGGTCGATGTCCATGCCGCGCGGCGAGAAGCCCTGGACCTCGGCGCCCGGGTTCTCCCACGGCACCTCGAACACCTCCAGGAGCGCGGTGTTCGCCGGATCGTCACCGGGATCGAGACGCAGGACGGAACCCGGGAATCCGAGCGACGAGCCCCAGATGGTTCCGTCGACCGGGTTGACGGCGACGCCGTAGAAGCCGGTCGTCACCCGATGGTCCTTCGTCGGATCGATCGGCTCGTTCGGCTCCGTGTACTCGTCGCGGCGCCCGTTGCCGTTGGTGTCGAGCACCAGCGCGGTCCAGCCCTGCGAGGCCTCCTCGTCGCCGGTCTCAAGGAACCGGTTCGTGTCGAGCCAGCCGATGACCTGACCGCCTCCGCTGGTCCAGAGCGTGTTGTTCTCGTCCTCGGCAAACACCAGGTGGTGCGTGCTGTAGCAGGTGCCGACGAGCGTCATCTCCTCGGTCGCCGGATCGTAGACGGCAAGGTGCCGGCCGGCGCGGCCGTTGGGAAACGCCTGCGCGGACGGGTGGTCCGAGCCCTCCAGGCACATCGCGGGGTTGTCCGGTCCCCGCACGCGCGAGGTGAGCCAGACGCGGCCGTCCTGGTCGAGCATCGGGTTGTGGACGTTGGACTGGCTGTTCCAGATCGCCTCGTCGCCCCAGTAGGGGGACGACGCCAGCGGCGGCCCCGCCGCGACCGGGGTATCAGGGTCGCGCACCGGCACGGGGACCTCGCTGGCGGCGTTGGCCACCGGGTCGAGCACCGGCACATAGTCGGCGCTCGCCTCGAGGGCGCCGTAGATCGGGCCGTAGGCGTTCACCGTCGGGTTCCGCTTGTCGGTCGCGATCTCGTCGTGCAGGTAGGCCTTGGGGTCGGCCCAGTCCCACTGCGTCACGACGACGTTCCGCTCCACGCCCTGCGGGCGCGGGGGCGCCTCCGCGGGCAGCTCGCCGGCCAGGATCCGGTCGGTCCAGTCGGCGAACATCTGGATGGCGCGACGCCGCCCCATGCGATCGAGCCCGTTGGACATCGAGCCGCCCGCCTGGCCCGACTGGATCCGCCGGTCCCAGGCCGCCTCCATCGAGTCGAACTCGCCCAGCTCCGGCGGCACCTCGCGAGTCGCCAGGTTGCCGAGGGCGTGGCACGCCGTGCAGCCGCCCGACTTCACCGCCCGCATCCACTCCGCCTGGCTGCGCACGTTCGGCGAGATGCCGTTGCCGTCGGGCCCGGTGCCGGGGAACTCGGCCCGCCCCGGAACCTCGATGAGCGACAGCCAGTAGCCGGCCGGGTAGTACTGCGCCGCCGCGGCCGCGTCCGGCGCAATCACCGCCGTCAGATCGAGCGTCGAGCCGGGGGTCGCCGGGACCTTCTCCGAGTCGACCAGACCGTAGCCGCGAACCCAGACGTCGTAGGTCGCTTCCGGCAGGTCGGGAAGCAGGTATCGGCCCTCGTCGTCGGTCACGACGATCCGGTTGAAAAGGGTGGGGAGATCGCTCGTCTCCGCGATCACCCACACCCCGGCCTCGGGGCCGTCGGGACCGGTGACCACGCCGCCGATGTCGTCCGCGTCGATATCGATGGCGACGCTCGCCTGTCCCGCCTCCGCCGGCAACGGGGGCCCGAGGACCGTGGCGAGCGCGAAGCTCGCGGCAAGGGCGACGACCGCGTTGATGGTCCGCATGCTCTCTCCCTCCGCTTCTGGAAGTCCGGCCCGGCTTGCGGCAACGGGCGCGGGCGAAGCCCGACCTCCGGCACTAGACCGTACCTTGGCACGACGACCGACCGGTCCGGTCGGAATCGTGCCCGAAACCGCCGCCGCGGTTCAAGACGGCACGCGCTGCGCCCGTCTCAACGGGCGCGGTCGAGCTCGATGCGGTGCACGCGCGCCACCATCTGCATGTAGCCGCCCACCGCCCTAAAGCGCTCGTCGGCGGCCGCCGTGATGTGCGTGCGGGCCTCGCCGGCGCGGCCGAGCGCCTCGTGGTACAGCCCGACGTAGAGGTGCGCGTAGAACTCGCCGCGCTCCCCTCCCCGCTCGCCGGCGGCCAGGACCTCCTCCGGCGTCATCTCGCCGCGGAACATCCGGTAAATCTCGGTCATCGGAATCCGCGGGTCCGGCCCGACCGGCAGCAGCGCGGCCAGGGCGCTCGCCGCCGACTCCTGGCGCGCGACGCAGAGGAAGTGCCACGCGGCGTTCTCGACGTCGTTCGGGTTGACCGTCCGGTGCGACTCGAACTGCTCCCGGCAGTCGGCGTAGCGGCCGACGTAGTAGAGGGTGATGCCTCGCTGCCAGAGCTGCGGCGCGACGCCCGGTGCAAGCTCGGCCACCCGGTCGAACCCGGCCGCGGACGCCTCGAGGCGCCCGCGGTCGAAGTCGCTGATGGCGCGGCTCAGGATGGCGCGCAACTCCTGCGCCGGCGCCGGACCGGGCGCCGCGAGCGCCGCCGCTCCCGCCAGCACGGCAACCGCGGCTCGTCGTTTCCAACCCATGCAGGGCATCTTATACCGCGCCACGGCCCTGCACGGTGCTCCCGCTGCCGGCAACCGG
>JAGWAJ010000052.1:5587-8641 GCA_021296475.1 Acidobacteriota bacterium | reverse complement strand
GTGCTCCCGCTGCCGGCACCCGGGAGGCGCTTCGCTACCGCACGGCGCTGCTACCGCGCCTCGGCCCGGAGCGGTGCTCGCGCTGCCCCGTGCTCCCGCCGGCCGGCTCCCCGCCGGCCACCGCTGCTGGCGGCAGGCCGCGTCGCCG
Organism: Acidobacteriota bacterium; assembly: GCA_021296475.1. Classification (GTDB taxonomy): domain Bacteria; phylum Acidobacteriota; class Vicinamibacteria; order Vicinamibacterales; family UBA8438; genus JAGWAJ01. Next base: position 8,493 of record JAGWAJ010000052.1, on the reverse strand, counting down.
ACCCCGCGACGGCAGTGCGGAGCGCGTTTTGCGTCCCCCGCGAAGCGTGCGAAGATTACGCGCCCGGCTCGCTCCTGAGACCGGGAGGAGGGAAGCAAGGATGAAAGCGAGACGACTGCGACTGCTCGGGGCTGCGCTCGCCCTGACCCTGGCCATGTCGTATCCCGTGTTCACGCAGGATGCGACCATGAGCTTCTTCATCACCAGCGCCGGGCCCGGCGACGGCGCCAACCTCGGCGGCCTCGAAGGCGCCGACGCGCACTGCTCGATGCTGGCCGAGGCGGCCATGGTGAGCGGCAAGACCTGGCGGGCCTACCTGAGCACCACCGGCCCGACCGGAGTCAACGCGCGCGACCGGATCGGCAGCGGTCCCTGGTACAACGCCAACGGCGTCGAGGTGGCGTCGAGCGTCCACAACCTGCTCGGCGACAACAACCTGACGAAGGAGACCCAGCTCAACGAGAAGGGGGAGATCGTCAACGGCCGCGGCGACAGCCCCAACATGCACGACATCCTGACCGGGACGCAGCTCGACGGCACGGCCTGGGAGGGCGAGGGCGACAGCACGTGCGGCAACTGGACCAGCAACGCCTCGGACGGGAGCGCCCTCGTCGGTCACCACGACCGGACCGGCGGCGGCCCCAACCCGACCCACTGGAGCACGGCCCACGGATCGCGCGGCTGCGGACAGGCCGACCTGCAGGCGACCGGCGGCAACGGCTTCTACTACTGCTTCGCGATCGACTGATCGCGCCGCAGGGCATCGACCCGGATCGGCGCGGTCGACCGCATCCGAATTCGGACGCGCGCGCGGTCGGCCGGATCGCATCGGATCGACCGACGCGTTGACCGCGCGGCGGGCGTCGGACGCGCCCGCCCGGGTTACGCTAAAGGCCGGCCCCCACCCCCTCGCGGGCTGGCGGGGCGGGCCTTTTCTGTGAGCGGGGTCGCGGGGCGCACGGCTGCGCGCGCCGACCGGTCGGGCAGATCGCAGCTACTGCTGTTGCTGCGTCGTCGGCGTCGCCGGCGGGTCGAGCAGGAGCTTCTGGACGCGCCAGTTGTTCAGGTCGGCGACGTAGAGCTCATTCTCCGAGCGGCAACTGATGCCGTGCAGCCAGTTGAACTGCCCCAACTGGCGGCCCGACTCTCCGAGCCAGCCCAGGATCTCGCCGTCGAGCGTCATCTTGTAGATCCGCCCCGGCTCCACGTCGGACGCGAAGAGGTACTGCGTCTCGCCCCCGGAGATGCAGACCGTCCACGGCGCCGTCTCGTCCGGCGCGTTCGGATTGACGTTGCCGAGCACGGGCTGGCGCGTCTTGTCGTACGGCACGTTCAGCACTAACGACTTCAGGTAGTTGCCGTCCGAGTCGAACTTCTGGATGCGGCGGTTGCTGCGGTCGGCCACGTAGACGTTGCCCTGGCGGTCCACCTGCATGTTGTGCGGCAGGCGGAACTGCCCCGGCTCGGTCCCCAACGTGCCCCAGGACTTGATCCAGTTGCCGTGCTTGTCGAGCTTGGCGACGCGAGAGTTGACGTAGCCGTCGCTGACGTAGATGTTGTCGTCCGCGTCCCACCCCACGTCGGTCGGACCGTTGAAGTACCCGTCGACGTGCCGCGCCTCCTCGGGGGTGATGTGCTCGGGCGGCTCGTAGCCTTCCGGACGGCGCCCGAGGTTCAGCGTCACGTAGCCCGCCGGATCGAACTTCGTGACCGCGTTCGTCCCCTTGTCGACGATCCAGAGATTGTCGTGGCGGTCGAAGCGGGCGGAGTGGGAGTATCCGAGGCCGTAGACCCCCTGACCGATCTCCCGCACGAAGTGCCCCTGGCCGTCGAACTCGAGGATCTGGGTGGTCGCGTTGCCGTAGAGCGGGCCCGATTTCGCCGTGCCCGGGTGGTTCAGGACGATGAGGTGCCCCTTGGAGTTCTCGGCCACCGCGAGCACCTCGCCGAGGTTCATCTCGGGCGAGTACTTGAGGTAGTTCGGCACCGACACGAACGGGATCTCCGGCGCGTCGCTCAGGCCCGACTGGGCGAGGAGCGGCGCCATCGTCAGGACGACGAGGAGCGCGACGAGTGTGCGTCTCACGGCAACCTCCTTGCGGGATGCTGGGGATGTGGTGCGGTGTTGCTGTGCGGCCACGGGGAGCGCCGGCGACGGCGACCCGCCGGCGACGGCGACCCCGGCGCGACGGTTGCAGGGCCGCCACAGCGTAACAGATGGCGCGCCCGGCCGGAACCGGCGCCGCGCCCGGGCCCGGCACCGGGCTCCCGGTATAATCGAACCACTCCATGCCGCGCCCGTCCGCGCCACGGCGTCCCGTCCGCTCCGTGACGGCGCCGGTCGCCGTGCTCGTGCTCGCCGGGTGCGCGCTCGGCATCAGCATCGCATTCGCCCTCGATCCCCTCCCGGTCGAGTCGCGGGTCACGGACCGCCCGGTCGAGATCGCCGATGAGGGGTTCGTCTCTTCGGACACCTGCCGCTCCTGCCATCCTTCCGAGTACGCGAGCTGGCACAGCTCGTTCCACCGGACGATGACGCAGGTGGCGACGCCCGAGACCGTCCGAGCCGACTTCGACGGAGTCGTGGTCACGGAGACAGCGGGCGCGCCGATGCGTCTCGAGCGCCGCGGCGGCGAGTTCTGGGCAGAGTTCGACAATCCCGGCTGGGAGGGCCCGACCGCCGGACGGCCCCGCATCACGCGCCGCGTCGTGATGATCACCGGCTCGCACCACCAGAACATCTACTGGTACGCCACCGGACACGACCGTGCGCTCAACGTGCTGCCGGCGGTCTACCTGCTCGACGAGGCGCGCTGGGTGCCCCGGAGCGCGGTGGTGCTCCATCCGCCGGGCCAGGGCGTGGCGACTACGGACGGCCACTGGAACGCCATCTGCATCGCGTGCCA
>JAGWAJ010000052.1:0-5576 GCA_021296475.1 Acidobacteriota bacterium | reverse complement strand
CCCTTCGGTTCGGTCCCGATCGCCGAGCAGACGGTCGACACCGCGGTCGCCGAGCTCGGCATCGCTTGCGAGTCGTGTCACGGCCCCGCCGAGGAGCACGTGCGGGTCAACCGCAATCCGCTCCGGCGCTACGCCGGCTACGGCGACGACGACGCGGACACGACGATCGTGCAGCCGGCGCGGCTCGATCCGGCGCGCAGCGCCGAGGTCTGCGGGCAGTGCCACGGCATCTGGACCTTCCGGGACGCCGCCGACGAGCGGACCGCGAACGCCCATGGGCTCCCCTACCGCCCCGGCGACGTACTGCGCGAGACCCGCTTCGTCGCTCAACCGAAGGTCGACGGGAGCTCCGACCAGATGCGCGCGCTCCTCGCCGCCGATCCCGAGTTCGTCCGCGGGTCGTTCTGGGCCGACGGCCAGGTTCGGGTGTCGGGCCGGGAGTACAACGGGCTCATCGACTCGCCCTGCTTCGCCGACGCCGCGGACCCCGAGCGCACGATGACCTGCCTCTCGTGCCACGCGATGCACCAGTCGGCGGGCGACCCGCGTCCCACGGCCGCCTGGGCGGACACCCACCAGGTTGACGCCGGCCGCGAGGGAGACGGGGGGTGCGCCGGGTGCCACGCGCCCATCGCGGCCGACGTGGCGGCCCATACGAAACACGACGTGGACTCCGCGGGAAGCCGTTGTTACAACTGCCACATGCCGTACACCTCGTACGGACTCCTGCGCGCCATCCGCAGCCACACCGTCACCAGTCCGTCCGTGCAGGAGAGCGTCGAGGTCGGCCGGCCGAACGCCTGCAACCTGTGCCACCTGGACCGGACGCTGGCCTGGACCGGAGACTGGCTGCGCGCCTGGTACGGCATCCGGCCCCCGGCCCTCGAAGTCGAGGAGCGGGCCGTGGCCGCGTCCGTCCTGTGGGTCCTGCGGGGCGACGCCGGCCTGCGCGCGCTGGCGGCCTGGCACATGGGGTGGGAGCCGGCGCAGGAGGCGTCCGGCTCGGGCTGGACGGTGCCGTACCTCGGCGAGCTCCTCGGCGACCCATACGACGCCGTCCGCTACGTCGCCGCCCAATCGCTTCGCAGTCTGCCGGGCCTCGGGAACCTCGACTACGACTACGTGGCTCCCGCGGCGGCCCGGCGCGAGGCGGCGGTCGATGTTCTGCGGGCCTGGCGATCGAGCCCGGCGGCCACGGAGCGGCGCGATGCGCGGCTGCTCTACGCCCGGGACGGGTCGCTCGACACCGCCGCGATGCGCCGCCTGTTCGACACGCGGGACAGGCGCCCGCTCTTCCTCCGGGAGTAGCCGTGCCCCCCGCTGGCGCGACGACAGGCGCGACGACACCCGCCGACTACGCCCGCCGCCACCTCCGCTTCGGCTGGTGGTCGCTGCTGGTCTTCCTGACGCTCGGCCTGGTGCTGGAGACCCTGCACGGCTTCAAGGTGGGCTTCTACCTCGACGTCGCCAACTCGACCCGCCGCCTGATGTGGACGCTCGCCCATGCCCACGGCGCCCTGCTGGGCCTCGTCCATTTGGTCTTCGGCCTGAGCCTGCGCGTGCCCGGGGAGCGCACACCGGCACGCCTCGCACTCCTCTCGCGAGCCCTCGTCGGCGCCACCGTCCTGCTTCCGGGTGGCTTCTTCCTGGGCGGCGTGACGTTCTACAGCGGCGATCCGGGGGTCGGCGTCGCCCTCGTGCCGGTCGGGGCCGTGCTGCTGTTGTTGGCCGTCCTGCTGGCCGCCCGCGCAAGCTGAGGGGCGGCGCAGACTCCGGGCGCGCTCTCTCGGGCGCGGTGGGAGTCTGCGCTCGCGTGCAACTACTGAAGCGCACCTCCTGCCGGCGCAGACTCCGGGTACCGCCGGCACTGCGAGAGCTACTCGACGGTGATGGTGACGTCGTCCGGGACGATGAGCATGCCGTCGCTCCCCCACGCGCGCAGCGTGTAGGTGCCGGGCTCGTCGAAGGTCACTGTCGCTTCGAAGGTGGCCGACGTCCACCCGTCGCCCGCCGTGTGCGTCGCCTCGGGTCCGGATTGGGCACTCCGGGTGACGAGGCCGTCGACCTCCTCGTCCTGTTGCACCTCGGAGACGGAGCGCTGGTAGCCGGACGGCTCGAAGTCCACGTCGGCCGATCCGCGATAGACGACCCACAGCAGTCCGAGTCCGTTCCGCGGCGGGGCGGGCTTGCGGTACCAGGGGACGTTGTCGGGAACCCTTGGCGTTCCCTCCGGCGGGGTGAGGGCCGGCAGGCGGCTGCGCGGTCGGCGCGGCGGCAGCTCGGTCGGCAACTCGTCGTCGGTGATCGACGCCGTGAGGGTCACCGGCTCTCCGACGCCCGCCGTGGCCGCTGACGCCGACGCGATGACTTCCGGCGGACGATTGGCGTAGACCTGGTCCTTGGGACGCCCGAAGCCGGTACGGTTGTTCGACGTGATCGTGTTGGCGTCGATCTCCCATTCCGGCTGGAGCCAACCGACCGCACGCTGCTCGCTGCCGCTCCGCGCCAGCGTCCACACCAGGCCGTCCTCCGAAGAGCGCCCCATGTCCGCGGGCACGCGCACGGTGAACTGGTAGCGCTGGGTGCGAGGGTAGAAGTGGGTCGGCTGGCCGCGGTCCTCTGCGCCGGGCGAGAAGTGGTTGCTCTCGCCGATCGGAATGTGGGGCTGCTCGCGGTAGTTGCGGTTCAGATAGCCGAAGTGCAGCAGGAAGCTGCCGTCCTCGTTGCGGGTCCAGCCCTCGAAGATCGGCTGGATGTCCTGCCCCGAATCGAAGCGCTGCTGCGGCTGGGTGACGATGGGCACGTCGCGCGGATTGACCTGCGCCTCGGCGGCCCCCGCCGCCGCGACCAGCAGCCCCGCGGCGACGGCGGCGGCGACCCCTCCCGATCTGACTCTCATGGTTGCTCCCCCCCCAAAACAAAGAAGGCACTCTGCGGAAGAGACTCCACAGAGTGCCTGGTGTTGCTGCGCCCCTGCCCGCCGCCCGACCTCGGCGACTTCGCGTCAAGGGCTGCCGGCACGGAATTCGTCGCCTCGGGCTCCGCCTGCCGCCCGACGAACCCTCCCGGAGCTCGCGCCTGCGGCGCGGACTCCTAGTCGTTGTCGTTGGCGGACCGGGAGTCGAGCTCCGCCGCGTACTCGTCCTCGGTCAGGTCGAACCAGCTGATCCAGCCGAAGGCCATTTCGTCGATCGTCCGACTGCCTCCGCCCGTCCAGTTCAGCGGATCGAGGTTACCGCGATGCGCCTCGGTGTTGTCGTGGTAGCTGATGACGTGCAGCTTCGTCCCCGCGGGATAGATCGGCTGCGCCTCGTCGGCGTAGTTGTAGACGATGTGCCAGTTGAAGTCGAAGTTGACGCAGTTGATCATCTCGGTCGACGAGTCCGGATAGATCAACTCCAGGCACTGCCGCTTGCCGAGAGCTTGCCGGGCAGGTACATCGTGGCGTACCCGTCATGGCGCGTCACCTGGCCGGCCGGAATGTCGAGCTCGCCCGCCTGACCGAGCTGGCGCGAGTAGAGGATCTTCTCCGGCTGCTCGCCCTCGGGGTACAGCACCATGCCGAGCTCGGTGCGATCGACGACTTCCTCGCCGATCGAGTGGTAGTGGAAGCTGAACCGGACACGCGCATCGGCCTCGAACAGCTTGCCGGTCCCCTCGGGGTACTTGTCGGCGTTCTTGCCGACGGCGTACTCGTTCAGGAAGAAGTCGTTCGAGCTGTCGTCCGGCGGCGCCTCGGGATCGGTGACGGCGTAGGTCAGGGCGTGGTGGACGACCCGGAGGTCGCCGGCCCGCGTCTGGATCGACTTGATGTAGCTGTCCTCGGTGATCCCGGAATCGACGATGTAGTCGCCCCACCAGTCGCCCGCCTCGGCCGGCACGGTGTGCGGCGGCGAGGTCACGATGACGTCCGGCTCGACCTCCCAGGCGCCGAAGTCGGGCTGCTCCATCGGCGGCGGCGCGTCGGCCGGGTTGCCGCGCGGGGCTCCCGCGTCGACCCACGCGGCGACCAGCTCGATCTCCGCGTTGCTCAGCGACCGATCCTGCTTGAAGTCCTGAATGCCCACGTTCTTGTCGACGTGCCAGGGAGGCATCTCGCGCGCGACGACCTTGTTCTTGATCGACCGCGCCCAGGGCCGCGTCTCCTGGTAGTTCATCAGCGACATCGGCGCCATGTTGTCGGGCCGGTGACAGACCTGGCACGAACGCTGGAAGATCGGCTCGATGTCCTTGTGGAAGGTCGGCGCCGCGTCCTGCGCCAAGGCGACTCCCGGAACCAGCGCCACCGCCGCGACGACGGCCAGCCCGGCCACTCCCAGCACGGCATTCCTCATCGAAGCACCTCCAAGAACGCCCGCGGCGGGCAGTTCGACACAGACGGGTTCCCCGTACCGGCCAAGTGTAGCGCGGGGCCGGGGACCGGTCAACGGCCGTCCCGCTCCAGATAGCCCCAGACGACGTTGGCCATCGCCCGCATCCCGACGGGAAGGGCGCCGTCGTCGGCCCGGAACGTCGGGGAGTGGTGATCGCCGGACACCGTCCCCGGCTTGCGGGCGCCCAGCATGAAGAAGAACCCCGGCACCTCATTGGCAAAGAGCGAGAAATCCTCCCCCGCCATCCAGGGATCCGCCAGCGCGACGTTCTCCTCCCCGACCGCGGCGGCGAGGCTCGGCACGGTCGCGGCGGTCAGCGGGCGATCGTTGATGGTGACCGGCATGATGCGGTCGTAGTCGAGCTCGAAAGAGCCTCCGCCGGCCCGCGTGATGCCGTCGAGGATCTCGCCCATGCGGCGCTCCACCGTGTCCTGAACGTCCGGATCGTACGTCCGCACCGTCCCCTCGATCCGCACCTCGCCCGGGATGATGTTGAAGCGCGTGCCGCCGCGGATCAGGCCGACGGTGACGACGCTCGGCGCCAGCGGCGACAGGTTGCGCGACCGGATGGTCTGCAGCGCGGTCACCGCCTGCGCGGCCATCACCACCGGGTCGATGCTGAGATGCGGCGCCGCCCCGTGCGCCTGCCGGCCGCGGATCGTCGCGCGGAAGTGATCGACGGCGGCCAGCGCGCCGCCCGGCGTGTAGGCCACCCGGCCGACGTCCGCGTGCGCGCTCGCGTGCAGCCCGAACACGGCCTCGGGTCGCGGATCGCGGACGAGCATCAGCTTCGCCCCGCCCTCCTCGCCGGGAGGCGGTCCCTCTTCGGCCGGCTGGAACACGAAGACGACGGTGCCGGGAAGCTCGGCCTGCAACCCCTTGAGGACCGCGGCGACGCCGAGCTGAACCGCGGTGTGGATGTCGTGGCCGCAGGCGTGCATGACGCCGACGTCCTGCCCGAGGTAGGTGGTGCGTTTCGTCGACGCGAACGGCAGGTCGGTAGCCTCGGTGACCGGCAGCGCGTCCATGTCGGCGCGCACCGCGACGACGGGTCCCGGGCGACCGCCCCGCAGGACGGCGACGACGCCGGTGTGCGCGATGCCGGTGCGCACGTCGTCGAAGCCGAGTCCGCGCAGGTGCCCGGCCACGAGCGCGGCCGTCTCCACCTCGCGGTTGCCCAGTTCCGGATTGGCGTGGATGCGA
>JAGWAJ010000051.1:2681-25816 GCA_021296475.1 Acidobacteriota bacterium | reverse complement strand
GGCAGCGCGAAGACGAAGATGGTGTTGCTGCCGGTCGTCGTGGTCAGCTCCGGCGTCAGGCGCAGCAGGCCCGAGCCCTGCGTCACGCCACCGGCCGTGATGGCGAGGTACTGGCGCCCGCCGACGCTGTAGGTCATCGGACGGCCGCTGACCGGGCCGTTCAGGATCGTCTCCCACTTGACCTCGCCGTTCTCGGCGTCGAACGCGCGGAAGCGGCGCACGACGTCGCCGCCGAAGACGAGGTTGCCCGCCGTGGCGAGCAGCGACCCGTAGATAGGGGCGCGCTGCTGGTAGAGCCAGAGCGTGCGGCCGGTGGAGGCCGACACCGCCTCGAGGCGGCCGACGGGCGCCGTGTCGGGATCCACGTCGGGGACGTGGCGCACCCGGATGCTCAGCCCGTAGCCGTCGCTCACCTCGGCCCGTTCGACCGACATGGCGAGATCGACGCAGGTGTTGTTCATCGGCATGTAGAGGGCGCCGGTGTCGGGGCTGTAGGCGCCGGACGGCTGGTCCTTGCCGCCGAGCAGGTGCGGGCAGGCGAACGAAGGCTCGTCGAGCGAGGTCGGTGCCGAGTCCTCGTTGATCGCAGGGCGGCCGGTGTCGAGGTCCACGTCCGTGATGATGTTCTGGTGGATCGTCGGCCGCGCCCAGAGGAACTCGCCGGTCGCGGCGTCGAGGGTCCAGACGATGCCGGTCTTGCCGGGGATGCCGGTGACGACCTTGCGCCGCTCGCCGGGCCGCACCCGCGGGCTGATCCACGGCACCGCGGCCGGGTCCGGCACGAGCTCGGTCTCCACCAGGATCCGCTCGAACGGGTGGTCGAGGTCCCAGTTGTCGCGCGGCAGGTGCTGGAAGTACCACGCCATCTCGCCCGTGTCGGGGTCGAGGGCCAGGGTGGAGTTGGTGTAGAGCAGGTCGGCCTTGCCGGCGCCGCGGAGCGACTCCGGGGTCGGCGCCGTGACGCCGGTGCCCCAGTAGACGAGGTCCAGATCGGGGTCGTAGCTCCCGACCATCCAGATCGACGCGTGCCGGCGCGCCGAGAGCGGGAGCCCGCCCCAGGTGTCGCCGCCCGGATCGTCGGCGCGCGCGATGGTGTGCACGCGCCACTGCTCCTCGCCGCTCGCGACGTCGTGCGCGGTGATGAAGCAGCCGCCCGGCAGGGGGCTCGACGGGTCGCAGCGCGAGCCGGTGATCGCCTTGCCCTTGATCATCACCGGGCCGGCCGTCTGGGCCACCTTGTCGCGGTAGTCGGCGCGCTGCGTCTCCCAGACGACGTCGCCCGTCCGCGCGTCGAGGGCGACGAGGAACGCGTCGTTCGTCGCCACGAAGACCTTGTCATCGTAGATGGCCAGGTTGCGGTAGCGGTAGCGCGTGCCGGTGAGATTCCCGATGCCCGCCGGCAGCCGCCGGCGGTACTCCCACAGCAGGTCGCCGCTGGTGGCGTCGAGCGCCTGCACGATGTCCTCGGAGTTCACGAGGTACATCACCCCGTCGTACACCGTCGGCTCCACCTCCTGCGGGCCCGCGCGCATCGCCCGCGACCAGACCAGACGCAGCTCGCCGACCGTGTCGGCATCGATCTGGTCCAGCGTGCTGTAGCCCCACTGGGCGTAGCCGTTGCGGAAGGTGATCCAGTCGGCGGGATCGGGATCCCGCAACATCTCGTCGGTCACCGGCACGTAGTCCCGCAGCAACTCGGGAACGTCGTCCTGGGCGAGGGCCGGCGTCCAGGCGCCCGGCGCCGCGATGCCGGCGAGGAGGACCGCGAGACACAGGGTCGGGACGGGTCGCAGGTTCATCATCGCACCTCGCTCGGGCTGCATGCCGCGTGCATCGCGATTATAGAAGGCCCGGCCCGGGTTGACAGACCTTGCTCCGAGCAAAGAGGATAGAGGGAAATAGAAAGAAGGAGGACGCGTGCGCTTCGTGATCCAGGGAACCTCGTTCTCGATGACGCCGGCCGAGGTCCTCGACGCGACGCGGGACGCCCATCCGCAACCGATCGACGGGCGCCACAAGTACTTCGTCACGCTCCACGAGCGCCGATATCCGATCAAGCAGGTCCTCCGGTTGGTCACCGGCCTGCCGGCCGCAGGCTTCGGAGCCCAGGACGCCCACCGGGTCCTTTCCCGCCTGGGCTTCCGGATCGACGAGCGCCCCGCCGGTGCAGAACGACCGGACGCCGCCCGTGTGGTCCATGGACGTCGGGGCGCTCCCTCACCGGCACAGGCCGTAGGCGACGCCGCCGGCGACTATCGCAGTGACGGACTGAGACTGCTCGTCGTGTTCGAGACGGACGAGGATGGCTGGCAGGTCGCAAGCTGTCCGACGCTTCCGGGGTGCCACAGTCAGGGGCGGACGCGGGAGGAAGCGCTCGACAGCATTCGCGAAGCGATCCGGGGCTATCTGGCCAGCATGCGGGAGCACGACGTTCCCCTGCCGCGGTCGACCGAGTTCCACGTGGTCGAGGTGCGAGCATAGGTGGCGCGCCTCCCCGTCATCTCGGGTGACGAGTTCGTCTCGGCGCTGAGCCGCGTCGGGTTCTCGCTGGACCGCATCGAAGGCAGCCACATGATCCTCATGGGGCCGACCGGCCGCCGGCTCTCGGTCCCGAAACACCGAGAGCTGGGTCGCGGGCTCCTGCGCGCTCTGATCAGGGACGCCGGTCTGACCCGCGAAGAGTTCGTCAAGCTCCGGGACTGAGCCGGGCACGGTGGTCCCGCCACTTGCCGGGTCCGACGCACGTCTCCCCGCTGAGCACTCAGCCGTTGCGATCGCGGTACAGCTGCCGCAGCACAATCGCCGCGGCGGTGGCCACGTTGAGCGAATCGACGGACGGGTCGATGTCGATCGACACCCGCGCGTCGGCCTCGGACAGGGTCGCCGCGGTCAGCCCGTCTCCCTCCGAGCCCACGACCAGGGCCACCGGGCGCTCCGGCGGGCGGCGGGCGGCGAACTCCCCCAGCTCCGTGGTCTCTCCCGCCGCGCTGCGGGGCGGGGTGAGCGCCGCGACGAGGTAGCCGGCGGCGCGCAGGAGGCCGAGCGCAGCGGGCCAGTCGGACGCGGTTGCGAACGGAAGCCGCAGCGTGGCGCCGGCGGAGGTGCGTATCGCCTTGCGGTAGAAGGGATCGGCGCAGCCGGGGCTGAGGACCACGGCGCCGACGCCGAAGGCGGCGGCGTTGCGGAAGAGGCCGCCGACGTTGTCCGGGTTGCCGACGCGCTCGAGGACCAGCAGCGGGACGTCGGGCGGGGCCGCGTCGAGGAGCCCGGCGATCGGGGTCGGCGCGGGCCGGTCGGCGAGGGCGAGGTAGCCGCGGTGGAAGTCGTAGCCTCCGATCCGGAAGCTCGCGGCCGACGCGAGGTACACGTCGACGCCCGCCCAGTCCGGCACCGCGAGGTCGGCTGCCAGCGCGCGGTGCGTGCTCTTGGTCAGCAACATCGCGCGCACGCGGAAACGCCTCTCCCGCAGCAGCGTCTCGATGGCGAAGCGGCCCTCCACCACGAACTGCCCTCTCGCGCGCAGGCGAACCGGGTCGGGAACGGCGTGGAAGTCGTCGAGGCGGGGATCGTCCGGCGCGGTGATCCGGATGATGGGCACTTGGCGACCGCTCGCGTGCGCGCTGCGGCCCGCCGAACGCCGCCGGCGCGGACCGGCACCGCCCCGGCCGATCAGCCGGGGCTGCGGACCACGGAGCGCCTGCTGCGGTGGCGGTTCAGGACCTCGAGGCCCAGCTTCTTGCCGAGGTAGACCTTCGACTCGCGGTTGTCCTCACCGTGCGGCTCGAACTTGACGACGTCGAACTGCAGCGTGTCGAGCGTGCCGCGCATGTCGTAGAACCGGTTCTTGGTCTTGACGATGATCTCGTCGAAGCCGTTGTCGTGGGCCCACGCCTCCTGCTCCTCCGTCAGGGCGCGGAAGAACCCCTGGCCCCGCCAGTCGCGCCGCGTGCCTCCGATCCAGCTGTAGAGCACCTTCCGGCCTTCGAACTCGACCTCCCCGCGCAGGCGCGCCACGAGGTCGGCCAGCTTCGGGTCGCTCTCGTCGAGGCGCAGCTCGTGGGAGACCTTGTAGGAGACCGGCACGACGGCCGACGGATCCTCCGGCAAGGGCGCCTCGGCCATCAGGATCTGGTGGTCGCGGCTGCCGAGGCGGCCCACCACCTCGGTGGCGGTCTTGCGGCGCGGGAACTCGCCGAAGTACTCCTCCATGTACTCGATCTCGAGCGCGCCCTGCTCAAGGTCGTACTGGCGGATCTGATACTCCATCGCGAGCGGCGCGATCATACACTGGCGTCGTGCCGGAGCTTCCGGACGTCGAGGTCTACGTCGCGGGCCTTCGGGGGCGCGTCGCCGGACGCGAGCTGACCCGCATCCGCGTGCTGCGGCCCTTCGTCCTGCGCTCCGTCGCGCCGCCGCTCGACGCCGCCCACGGCGCGACCGTCGAGGACGTGCGCCGCCTCGGCAAGCGGATCGTCATCGCGTTGACGGGCGAGCTGTTCCTCGTCGTCCACCTCATGATCGCCGGGCGCCTGCGCTGGCGGGATCGCGGCACGGCGATCCCGCGCAAGCTCGGTCTCGCGGCGTTCGACTTCGCGCCGGGCACGCTGCTGCTGACCGAGGCCGGCTCGATCAAGCGCGCCTCGCTGCACCTGGTGGCGGGCGAGGCCGGCCTCCGGGCGCACGACCGGGGCGGCATCGACGTCCTGGCCGCGGACCGCGATGCGTTCGCCGACGCCCTGACCCGCGAGAACCACACGGTGAAGCGCAGCCTGACCGATCCGCGGCTGTTCTCCGGGATCGGCAACGCCTACTCGGACGAGATCCTGCACGCGGCCCGCCTCTCGCCGCTGAAGCTGACGAGCCGGTTGACGGAGGAGGAGATCGCGCGGCTCCGCGACGCGACGCAGGCGACGCTCCGGACGTGGGTCGAGCGGCTGCGGCGCGAGGCGGGCGAGCGGTTCCCGGAGAAGGTCACGGCGTTCCATCCCGCGATGGCCGTCCACGGGCGCTACGGGAAGCCGTGCCCGGCCTGCGGCTCGCCGGTGCAGCGCATCGTCTACGCGAGCAACGAGTCCAACTACTGCGCCACCTGCCAGACCGGCGGCCGGCTGCTCGCCGACCGCTCCCTGTCGCGGCTGCTGGGGCGCGACTGGCCGCGCACGCTCGAAGAGCTGGAGGAACGGAAGGGATAGCGCAACCGGCCCGCCTCTCCGTTGCCGTCACCCCGACGGCTCGCCACGCCGGAAGAGCCCCGCGGCCGCGTCGAGGGCCTCGCGGTCCCCGACCAGCACCGCGGTGTCGCCGACCTCGTAGCGGAACGCGTCGTCGCGGCGATAGAGCGGCGTGCCGCGGCGGACCACCGCCACCTGGATGGCGCCGGTCCGCCGGCGCAGGTCGAGCGTCCGCGCGCTCTCGCCGGCGGCGGCGGCGCCTTCCTCGACCTCGACGAGCTCGAGCGCGTCGTGGATGCCGAGGTGCTTCAGCGTGTCGAGCTTGAGATCGGGCGCAGCCGTGCCGCGCAGCAGGGCGTAGTGCTCGCTGCGCACCGCGTCGAGCTCGTGGGCGATGCGCGCGGCCGGAATCTCGAAGCTCCGGAGCGCCCGCGCGAAGAGCTCCAGCGACGCCTCGAACTCCTCCACGACCACGTCGGTGGCGCCCTGGCGCATCAGGTCGTCGATCGAACGCACGTAGCGCGTGCGCACCACGACGCGCGCCGCGGGCGCGACCTCGCGCGCCGCCGCCGCCCCCCGGCGCTCGTCGACCGGCGAGGAGACGGCGAAGACGATGATGCGCGCCCGCGCCCCGGCGACGCGCTCCAGCACCGCGTGCCGCGTCCCGTCGCCGAAGACGGCCGGCACCCCGTCGTCGCGGGCCAGGCGCACCAGCTCGGCGTTCTGGTCGATCACGACCGCCGCGATCCCGGCGGCCTGCAGCATCCGGGTCAGGTAGCGCCCCGCGACGCCGTAGCCGACGATCACCGCGTGGCCGTGCGCCTCGTCCGCCGCCCGGGCCGAAGCCGCGCGGTCGTCCGGCCGCCGCCGGGCCGGCAGCCAGCGGCCGACGGCGTCGGCGAACGGGCGCGCCCCCGCCACGAGGAACGGCGTGGCCATCATCGAGAGCGCGGCCACCGACAGGAAGCGCTGGTAGTCGTCCCCCGCGAAGAGCCCCAGCGGCAGCCCCGCCGCGGCCAGGACGAAGGAGAACTCCCCCACCTGCGCGAGGCTGAGGCCGGTCATCAGGCCGACATCGAGCGATCGCCCCCTGAGCAGCACCGCGCCGGTCGTCACCGCCGTCTTGGCGGCGATCAGGGCCAGCGTCGCCCCGACCGCGACGAGCGGCTGCTCAAGGACCAGCGAGACATCGAGCAGCATCCCGATCGACGTGAAGAAGACGCCGCTGAAGAGCGCCCGGAACGGCAGCACGTCGGAGAGCGCCTGCAACCCGTACTCCGACTCCGAGATGATCAGGCCGGCCAGGAAGGCGCCGATGGCGAGCGAGAAGCCGACCCCCGCCGTCACGAGCGCGGTGGCGAGGGCCAGGAAGCTGACGCAGAGCGTGAACAGCTCGCGGTCGCGCAGCAGGACGACGCGGTCGAGCGTCCAGCGGACGACCGTCCGCCCGCCGACGACGAGCGCCGCGACCACGGCCAGCCCGCCCGCCAGCCGGAGCCAGAGGCCTCCGCCCGTTGCGTCGCCCCGCCCGGCCAGAAGCGGCACCAGGAGCATGAACGGGACGACGCAGAGGTCCTGGAACAGCAGGATCGCGACCGACTCGCGCCCGGCGGGCGCGTCGAGCTCCGAGCGGTCGGCGAACGCCCGCGTCACCACCGCGGTCGACGACATCGCGGCGAGAAAGCCGTAGAAGAGGCTCCGGCCGGGCGGCGCCCCGAAGGCGGCGCCGACAGCCGTCACGAGCGCGACCATCCCGGCCGCCTGCGCGCCGCCGGCCACCAGCACGGAGCGGCCCCAGCGCAGCACTTCGGAGAGCGACAGCTCGAGGCCGATCGCGAACAGGAGCAGCACGACGCCGATCTCGGAGAGAGCCGACACGGACTCCGGGTCCGGGATGAAGCCCGCCCCGGACGGCCCGATGACGACCCCCGTCAGCAGGAACGCGACGAGGGGCGGCAGCCGGACCCGGTGCGCCAGCGCCACGATGGGGATGGCGAGCCCGACGATGATCGCCAGGTCGCGCAGCACGCTGAGATCGTGCATGGCCGTGACCGCGCCCGACTCTCAGCGCGGCTCGCCGGCCGGCGCGTAGGCGAGGTTGGCGGCCAGCCAGCGCTCGGCCTCGGCGACGGTGACCGACTTGCGGGCGGCATAGCACTCCACCTGATCCGCCCCCAGGCGGCCGACGGTGAAGTAGCGCGCCTCGGGGTGCGCGAAGTAGAGGCCGGCAACGCTCGCGGCCGGTGTCATCGCCGCGCTCTCGGTCAGCGAGATGCCGGCCGCAGGGGCGTCGAGCAGGTCGAACAACGCGAAGATCTCGCTGTGGTCCGGACAGGCCGGGTACCCGAAGGCGGGGCGGATGCCGCGGTAGCGGCCTGCGATGAGATCCTCGGGCGACGGCGCTCCCTCGCGCTCGTAGCCCCAGTCGCGCCGCGCGCGGGCGTGCAGGTACTCGGCGAACGCCTCCGCCAGGCGGTCGGCCAGGGCCTTGACCATGATGGCCCGGTAGTCGTCCCCGTCGCGCTCGAAGCGGCGCACGAGATCGCCGGCGCCGATGCCCGCGGTGACCGCGAACGCGCCGACGTGGTCGGCGACGCCGGAACCGGCGGGGGCCACGAAGTCGGCCAGCGACAGGTTCGGCCGGCCGCCGTCGAAGACCTCCTGCTGCCGGAGCATGTGGAAGCGGACGAGCTCCGCCCCCGGCTCCGCGCGGCCGGCATCCGGGCCACCGGCGTCAGCCCGGCCGGCATCCGCGCCATCGGCGTTCGCCCGGCCGGCATCCGCGCCATCGGCGCTCGCCCGGCCGGCATCCGCGCCGCCGGCGTCCGGGGCGCGGATCACCCGGTCGTCGCCGTCGCTGGCGCGAATCACAACATCGTCGCCGTCGCTGGCGGCGGGCCAGAACCCGTAGACGCCGCGCGCCGTGAGGCCTTCGGCGTCCACGATCTGCCGCAGCAGCTCGGTCGCCTCCGCATGGAGCTCGCGCGCCGCGGCGCCGTGGCGAGGGTCGTCGAGGATGGCGGGGAACCGCCCCTTGAGCTCCCAGGCGGCGAAGAAGAAGGTCCAGTCGATGTAGGGCGTCAGCTCGTCGAGCTGCACCTCGACGGCGCGCCGCCCGGTGAACGCCGGGGCCGGAACGTCAGCGTCCCGCCACTCCGTGGGCAGCCGATTGGCCGACGCCTCGGCGTACGCGCGCAGGGGGCGTCCGGCGCGGGCCGCGAACTGCTCGCGAAGCGTCGCCTGGTCCCGGCGGTTGGCCTCGTCGAACGCCGCCTTCCGCTCCGGACTCAGGAGCGAGGCGACGACGTCCACGACGCGCGACGCGTCGGCCACGTGGACCGTCGGCTCCGCGTGCTCCGGCGCGATCTTGACCGCCGTGTGGCGCCGGCTCGTGGTCGCCCCGCCGATGAGGAGCGGCTGGGTCATGCCGCGCCCGGCCATCTCCTTCGCCACGAAGACCATCTCGTCGAGCGACGGCGTGATGAGGCCGCTCAGGCCGACGAGGTCGGCCCCCTCGTCCACCGCGGTCCGCAGCACCTGGTCGCACGGCACCATGACGCCGAGGTCGATCACCTCGTAGTTGTTGCAGCGCAGGACGACGCCGACGATGTTCTTGCCGATGTCGTGGACATCGCCCTTCACCGTGGCCATGACGATCGTCCCCCGCGCCCGCCCCGCGGACGATTCCTCCTCCATGTACGGCTCGAGCACGCCGACCGCCTTCTTCATGGCCCGCGCGCTCTTGACGACCTGCGGCAGGAACATCTTCCCTTCCCCGAACAGGTCGCCGACGATCTTCATGCCGTTCATCAGCGGGCCCTCGATCACGTCGAGGGGCCGAGCGGAGGCGAGGCGCGCCTCCTCGACGTCGGCCTCCATGAACTCGACGACGCCGTGCACGAGAGCGTGCGCCAGCCGTTCGCCGACGGTCCCCTCGCGCCAACTGAGGTCGACGGTGCGCTTCGCCCCCTCGCCGCTGACGCCCTCGGCGAAGCGCACCAGCCGCTCGGTCGCGTCGTCCCGGCGGTCGAGGATGACGTCCTCGACGTGCGCGAGCAGGTCCGGCGGGATGTCCTCGTAGACGGCGAGCTGCCCGGCGTTGACGATGCCCATGTCCATGCCGGCCCGCACGGCGTGGTAGAGGAAGGCCGCGTGCATCGCCTCCCGCACGACGTCGTTGCCGCGGAAGGCGAACGAGAGGTTGCTCACGCCGCCGCTGACCTTCGCGCCGGGACAGGTCTCCTTGATGGCGCGCGCCGCCTCGATGTAGTCGAGGGCGTAGCGGTCGTGCTCCTCGAGCCCGGTGGCCACGGCGAGGACGTTCGGATCGAAGATGATGTCGTGCGCGTCGACGCCCGCCCGCTCCGTCAGCAGCGCGTAGGCGCGCCGGCAGATCTCCACCTTGCGGGCCGCGGTGTCGGCCTGCCCCCGCTCGTCGAACGCCATCACCACCATCGCCGCGCCGTAGCTGCGGATGCGACGCGCCTTGTCGAGGAAGTCGGCCTCGCCCTCCTTGAGGCTGATCGAGTTGACGATCGCCTTTCCCTGCACGCACTTCAGCCCCGCCTCGAGGACTGACCACTTCGAGCTGTCGATCATGACGGGCACGCGCGCGATCTCGGGCTCCGTCGCGAGGAGCCGCAGAAACGCCCCCATGACCGCCTCGGAGTCGAGCAGCGCCTCGTCGACGTTGACGTCGATCACGTTGGCGCCGCCGCGCACCTGCTCCAGCGCCACGTCGGCCGCCGCGGTGTAGTCGCCCGCCTTGATCAGCCGCGCGAACTTCCGCGACCCGGTGACGTTGGTCCGCTCGCCGATCATCAGGAAGTTGCTGTCCGGCCGGACGGTCAGGCGCTCGAGCCCGCTCGCCTCCGTGTAGCGGTCCGACGGCGCCGGCCGGGCGCGGGGCGTCACGCCCTCCACGGCGGCGGCGACCGCCGCGATATGGTCCGGCGTCGTCCCGCAACAGCCGCCGACCAGGTTCACGAGGCCGTCGGCCGCGAATCCGCGCAGCAGCCGCGCCGTCTCCTCGGGGTGCTCGTCGTACTCGCCGAACGCGTTCGGCAGGCCGGCGTTCGGATAGCAGCTCACCCAGGTGCCGGCGAGGCGCGCCAGCTCGGCGAGATAGGGCCGCATCTCGCGGGCGCCGAGGGCGCAGTTGATGCCGACCGAGAAGGGCTGCGCGTGGGCGATCGAGACCCAGAAAGCGTCGATGGTCTGGCCGGAGAGCGTCCGCCCGCTGCGGTCGGTGACCGTGACGGAGATCATCAGGGGAGCGGCGGCGCCCCGCTCGTCGAACACGTCGAGGAGGGCGGTGATCGCCGCCTTCGCGTTCAGCGTGTCGAAGACCGTCTCGACCAGCAGCAGGTCGCAGCCGCCGTCGAGGAGGCCGCGCGCCTGCTCCGCGTAGGCGTCGCGGACGGCGTCGAAGGTGACCGCGCGGAACGTCGGATCGTTGACGTCCGGCGAGATCGACAGCGTGCGGTTCGTGGGTCCGATCGACCCCGCGACGAAGCGCGGACGCTCCGGCGTGCGCTCCGTCCAGCGGTCCGCCGCGCCGCGGGCGAGGCGCGCCGCGGCGACGTTCATCTCGTACGCGAGCGACTCGAGGCCGTAGTCGGCCTGCGCGACGGCGGTGGAGGTGAACGTGTCGGTCTCGACGATGTCCGCGCCGGCGGCCAAGTAGGCGTCGTGGATGCGCGCGATCGCCTCGGGCTGCGTCAGCACGAGGACGTCGTTGTTCCCCTTCAGCTCGTGCGTATGGTCCGCGAACCGCGCACCCCGGAAGTCCGCCTCCGCGAGGCCGAGCGGCTGCACCATGGTCGCCATGGCGCCGTCGAGCAGCAGGATGCGCTCAGCCAGAGCGGCATCGAGCACGGCGCGCACATCCGCCGGCACGGAGAGAGGGGACGGCTTCGTCATCGGGTCCTCGACGAACGGATCGGGGAAGGAGAAAGGGCCGAGGGCGAGCAACGGCGGCGCTCCGCTCGCCCTCCGGACCGCATCGGCCGGAGGGCGGGCGCGTGACGCCGGCGCGGCCGGCTACTTCGTGAACTCGCCGCAGGTGAGCATCTGGGAGCCGTAGAACGGGTTGCGGATGCCGCCCGCGGCCTGCACCCACGACTTGTCGACCATCGGGCAGTAGGCGACGCGCAACTCCCCGTAACCTGCCTCCTCGCCGTAGGCGATGAAGGCGTCGCTCAGCGGCCCGAAGACGGCGCGCGCGGTCCGCAGGTCCTGCGCCG
Source organism: Acidobacteriota bacterium (assembly GCA_021296475.1). Taxonomy (GTDB): domain Bacteria; phylum Acidobacteriota; class Vicinamibacteria; order Vicinamibacterales; family UBA8438; genus JAGWAJ01. The sequence continues at coordinate 14,400 of JAGWAJ010000051.1, read as the reverse complement.
CGGCCAGGGCCTCGGCGGACGCCGCGATGGCCGCTCCCGCGTCGCCCAGCGCCGCCGCGGCCGCGGCGATCGACGCCGCCGCGTCGGCCACGCCGTCGATGGAGTCGTTGGCGAGCGCGACCTGAATGTGCAGGTACGGCGCCGCGAGCTCGTCGGCCAGCTCCGCGGCGGCCGGGGCGCTGACGGCGACGGTCAAGAGTCCGGCGAGCAGCAGCTTCTTCATCCCCGTGTCCTCCCGGGGCGGTGCGCCCCGCTTAGCTCTGTCATTCTATCGAAGCGGCGGCCCGCGCCGGCACCCGGGTCGCGGCGGCGTCCGGATTTGGCGCCCCCCCCGCGGCTCACGCTGAAGTGACGGCACGACGACCTCTTCGAACATCCGAAGATCCGGAGTGCGGACCGACCGCCCCGTTGCCAGCCCGCGGGCGGGGCGCTAAGCTGCACGGCATGGGTACCCGAATGACGTCGGTGATCGTCGTCGCGGCGCTGGCGGTCGGAGTCGCCGCGCTCGCGGCCCAGCAACAGCCGCTGTTCCGGAGCGGAACGGAGCTGGTCGACCTCTACGTGACGGTGACGGACCGCAGCGGGCGGCTCGTGCCCGACCTGACGCGCGACGACTTCGTCGTCTTCGACAACGGGCAGCCGCAGGAGCTGATCCTGTTCGAGAACGAGGTGCGTCCGATCACGGTGGTCGTGATGCTCGACACGAGCGCCAGCGTGACGCCGAGCCTCAACCTGCTGAAGGCGGGCGCCGAGCAGTTCCTGATCCGGATGCTGCCGGACGACCGGGGGCGCGTCGGCGCGTTCAACGACAAGATCCAGGTGGAGCCGGCCGAGTTCACGGGCGACCGCGACGCGCTGATCGATTCGCTGGGGGTGCTCGACTTCGGCAACCCGACCCGCCTCTACGACGGCGTCGCGGCCGGACTCGACGCGCTGATCGGAGTGGACGGCCGGCGCGTGGTGCTGGTCTTCACCGACGGGGACGACACGAGCAGCGAGACGAAGTCGGGCGACGTCCTCGACCGCGCCATCGCCGAGGAGGTCATGATCTACTCCATCGGCCTCGAGGCGGACTACTTCAACGGCGTACGCCGCGTCCGCACGCGGCCCGACCGCAACCTGAGACGCTTCGCGGAGGAGACCGGCGGCGGCTACTTCGAGTTGGAGGAGACGTCCGACCTCGGTCCGACCTTCACCCGGGTGGCGCAGGAGCTGCACAGCCAGTACGTGCTCGGGTTCGCGCCGCAGGTCCGGGACGGGCGGGTGCACGAGCTCGAGGTGCGCCTCAAGCCGCGCGGCATGCGGGCCCGCGCGCGGCGCAGCTACGTCGCGCCGTCCGACTCGCCGGTGCCGCGGGCGCGGCGCTGACCGCCAAGCCGCCGGGAGCCGGACCGGGGACGGTCCCCGCTCCGGCCCGGAGGCGACCGACGCCCGCGCCCACTCCCCGCCACATGTATTCCGACCGGGTCGAGCTCGCCTTCGCCACCGCCCTCGAGGCCCACGGCCTCCGCCGCCGCAAGGCGGGCCGCGGCTTCGAGGTGTCGCACGCCGCGTCGGTGGCCCTTATCGCCGGCGACTTCGGGTTCGACGAGGACACCGTCATCGCCGCCCTGCTGCACGACACGCTGGAGGACACCGACCTCGCGCCGTCCGTCATTCGCGAGCGCTTCGGCGGCCTCGTGCTGGCGATGGTCGAGGACGTCTCCGAGCCCCCGCGGCCGGCCCGCTGGCGCGCGCGCAAGACGGTCTACATCGAACAGCTCCGGCGGACGCCGCGCCACGGCGCGCTCGCCGTCGCCTCGGCGGACAAGATCCACAACCTGACGAAGATGGTCGCCGGCGTGCGGGAGCGGGGCACGGCGTTCCTCACCGCGTTCACCGCGGGCCTCGACCAGATGATCTGGTATCAGCGGGAGGTGCACCGGACGCTGGGCGGGCGCTGGTCGCACGCAATCCTCGACGCCCACGGCGAGCGGCTCGAACAGTTCCTTGCAGTGGCGGACGAACTGGCGGCCGGAACGCCGGGCGCCCCGGCGTCGCTGTGCCGGGCAGGCCGGCGGCCACGCCCGTGGTGCGCGCGCGGGCGTCAGTGCAGCGTCCCGGCGCCGGGACGAGCGATGGGAACGGGGCGCGGCTCGCGCCCGGTCTCCCCCGCCCCCGACTCTTCCCCGCAATCGTCGCAGCCGTGGCACGACGCTCCCGCGTCGCTCCCCGGACGGGACGGAATCACCAGGATGCTCCGCATGTGGCGGACGAGCCAGACGACCGAGAGGCCGACGATGACGGCGACGGCCAGCTCCTGCCAGATCATCACGTCCCCCATCCCAGCAGCGACCCCGCCTGGTAGACGGCGAGCGAGGCGCCGTAGGCCAGCACGGACATGTAGCCGAACATGAAGATCGGCCAGCGCCACGAGCCCGACTCCCGGCGGACGACGCCGATGGTGCTCATGCACTGGCACGCGAGGACGAAGAAGACCATCAGCGACACGCCGGCGAGCGGGGTCATCAGCGGCGAGCCGTCCTCGTGCCGCGCCTCGGCGAGCGACGCGCGGAGGGACGGGCTCTCCTCGTCCGCCTCGGCGATGCCGAAGACGATGCCGAGCGTCGAGACGAAGACCTCGCGGGCCGCGAACGCGCCGAGGATGCCGACCCCGATGCGCCAGTCGAAGCCGAGCGGCTCGATGGCCGGCTCGATGGCGCGCCCGACGCGGCCGGCGACGCTGTGCTGGAGCGCCTCGCCCGCCTCCTGGCCGTTCAGCTCGGCAATCCGCTCCGCCTGCGCGTCCGGGGCGGCCGCCGACGCCGCGACGTCCGCGCGCGCCGCCTCGTAGCGCGCCTCGATCTCGGCGCTGCGCGGATACGACAGCAGCGCCCAGAGGATGATCGTCATCGTCAGGATGATCGTCCCGGCGTCGACGAGGAACTTGCGGAGGCCGCGCCACGCGACCAGCCCCACGTTGCGCCAGACGGGCAGGCGGTAGGGCGGCAGCTCCAGCACCAGCGGCAGGCGGGGCCCGTGGAGCACCGTGCGGCGCAGCACGGCGGCGGCGCCGAGGGTCGCGGCGACCGAGAGTGCGTACATCGAGAACAGGACCATCGCTCCGGCGCTCAGCAGGCCGAAGACGCGCGCGTCGCCGGCGAAGACCACCGCGGTCACCAGGGCGTAGACCGGCAGCCGGGCGCTGCAGGAGATCATGGGCAGCGTCAGCATCGTGATCAGCCGGTCCCGGCGGCCCTCGATCGTGCGGGTCGCCATGACGGCCGGAATTGCGCAGGCGAAGCCCGAGAGCATCGGCACGAACGCCTTCCCGTGCAGGCCGATCCGGCCCATCACCCGGTCGATGACGAACGCGACGCGGGCCAGGTAGCCGAAGTCCTCCAGGATCGCGATGAAGAGGAACAGCATCGCGATCTGCGGCACGAAGACGACGACGTTGCCGACGCCGGCGATCACGCCGTCGACCATCAGGTCCGCGAGCGGACCCTCCGGGAGGAGCGCGGTGACGCCGGCCTGGAGCACCGCCGTCGCCGACTCGATGGCCCCGATGAACGGCTCCGACCAGGTGAACAGCGCCTCGAACAGCAGCGCCATCACGACCGCGAAGACCGCCATCCCGTAGACCCGATGAGTCAGGACGGCGTCGATCCGGTCCGTCCAGGGGTGGGCCGGCGGCGCCGCGGCGGCGGTCCGGCGCACATCGCCGACCACCGTCTCGATCCAGCGGTAGCGCGACGCGATGAGGTTCTCGTCGAGGTTCACCCCCGCTCCCGCCGCCTCCCGGCGCACGTCGTCGACCCGCTGCCGCACGGCCGGCGGGAGCCCCTCGACGTCGTCGTCTTCCGCGTCCGGGGTGTGCGACAGCAGCGACCAGATGGCCCAGGACCGGCGGCCTGCCGGGGTCCGGACGAACGGCGCTCCATCGAGCGCTCGCTCGACCTCGGACACTGCGCCCTCGACCGGAACGGGCAGTAAGGTCCTGGCGACCTCGTCGCGCATCGCGAGACCGATCGCGCGGCCGATCGCGCTACGCAGGGCGTCGAACCCGGTGCCGGCGGATGCGACCGTGGGAACGACCTCGACGCCGAGCCATCCGCCGAGCCCGGCGGCATCCACCGTCACCCCCGCCGCCTCCGCCTCGTCGACCATGTTCAGGGCGACGACGACCGGGACACCGGTCTCGACGATCTGCAGCACCAGGTAGAGCCCGCGCTCGAGGGCGCAGGCGTCGACGACGACCACGACCGCTTCGGGCAGATCGCCGCGCCGGCCGAGAACCTCATCGACCGCCACCTGCTCGTCGAGAGAGTGGCTGCTGAGGCTGTAGGTGCCGGGCAGGTCGACTACCTCCGCGCGCGCCCCGCCCGGCAGCTCAATCTGCCGCGAGGCACGGGTGACGGTCACCCCCGGGTAGTTGCCGACACGCGCCCGCGCCCCCGTCAGCGCATTGAATATGGTGGTCTTGCCGGAGTTGGCGTTGCCGGCGACGAGGACTCGCGGAACCGGCGCTGCGGGCCCCGAGCGCGGGGGGTGGGCCGCGAAGTGGGCCGGCGCGGGCGGCGCGGGCGAACCGGAACCGGAATCCGCCTCGGGATCGGCGGCCGGGCCCGAATCGGCAAACGCGCCGGGGCCGGCGGCAGCGGAACCGGCGTCGGCCCCGGCGGCGTCGAGCGGGCCGGTGGCCGCATGCCCGTCCGGGGTCAGCGAGACGCCCGACGCGTCGGCGCGCCGCAGGCTCAACAGGTAGCCCCGGAGGCGGACCTCGAGCGGATCGCCCAGCGGGGCGCGGCGGATCATCTCGATCCGCGTGCCGGGCAGCAGTCCCATCTCCATGAGGCGGCGCCCGACGCGCCGCTGGCAGGCGACGCGGTGGACGACGGCGCTCTCCCCGATCGGCAACTCGTCGAGCGTACGGAGGGATTGATGCACGCGGCTGCTCCGGTGCCGGCGACAGGCTCGCCGCCGGCGGTCGCCCTGCGACCGGATCTCAGTTTCGGGTTCAGTCTACAGCACGCTCCAGCAGGAAACCGGCGCGCAACGGGTCGTCGTCGTCGATCAGGAACGTGTGCTCGCCGGTGATCCACGCCGATCCTTCGATGCGCGCGCGGATGGCCGGGAACTCGCCGACCGCGGTCCGCGAGTCGAGCGCCCCGCGGAAGCAGGTGCCGATCAGGCTCTCGTGCACGAAGGGCCGATCCGAGCCCAGCAGGCCCAGGGCGTCGAGCACCGCCATCACGGCCGCCGTGCCCGTCCCGCACGGCGAGCGGTCGACCTGCGCGTCGGCGAAGATGGTCACGTTGCGCAGGTCGGCCCCGTCGTGCTCGGGCGGACCCGTGAAGATTGTCCCGTAGACGCCGCGAAGCCGCAGCTCCTCCGGGTGCGCAACGTCGACGGTCCGCTCCACCGCATCCTTGATCGCCATGCCGAGCGCGCGGAGGTCGGCCAGCCGCTCCGCGCGCAGCGGCACGCCGGCCGCCTCCGCGTCCACGATGGCGTAGAAGGCACCCCCGAACGCGACGTCGACCGGAAAGCTCCGCGAGCGGAGGTCGACCCGCAGGCCGCCGTGCAGCACGAACGACGGGACGTTGGCGAACGACACCCGCTCGACTCGCGTCGCCGGCGGCCGCGCCTCGTCCGCGCGGCGCGCCGGCCGGGAAGCCCCGCTGGAACCCGCCGGGCGCAGATGGGGGCGGGCGCGGACGGGGCCGGCCGGGGTGTCGAGGACGATGTCGGCCGCCGGATCGGCGCGCACGAGCAGTCCGCGCTCGAGGGCGATGGTGACGACGGCCAGGATGCCGTGCCCGCACATCGAGCTGTAGCCCTCGTTGTGCATGAAGAGCACCCCCGCGTCGGCGCCGGGAGTCACCGGCTCCGTCAGCAGCGCGCCGTACATCCCCGCGTGCCCGCGGGGCTCGTGCATCAGCGCGCGCCGGAGCCGGTCGCGGCGGCGGCGCAGCGCCGCCCGCTTGTCGAGCATCGTGGCCCCGGCAGGCGCCGGGATGCCTCCGACGACGAGGCGCAACGGCTCCCCCGCGGCATGGGCGTCGATGGTCTCGATACGGCGGATCATCTGTCGGCGGCGCGGTGGCGGCGCGCGGCGGCCGGAGGACGTACCGGCCGGAGCGCCGTAACGATTATCTTGCACGACGCGGCCGGCGGGTCCATGATGGACAATGCCTGACGCTGGTCCGACGAAGGACCGCAGAGCAAGATAGAGGAGGTAGCCCGATGATCCATCGACGTTGTGCCGCGATCGCGGCCGCCGTGTTCGCCGCGGCAGCACTTGCCGCGCTGCCGATCGCCGCCGCGGCGCAGTCGGCAGAGACGCCCCGGACCGCGTGGGGCGCGCCCGACCTGGGCGGCGTGTGGGACTTCCGCACCACGACCCCGCTCGAGCGCCCGGACGAGGAAGCCCGGGCCGAGCTGACGGCGGAGGAAGCGGCGAGCCGGACCCAGCAGGCGAGCGAGCAGCTCGTCGACCGGGAGCCGCCGCCGGGCGACCCCGGCGGCTACAACGTCTTCTGGGTGGACACGCCCGCCGAGCTCCTCGACCAGCGGACGTCGCTGATCGTCGATCCGCCCGACGGCAAGATGCCGGCCCTCGTCGACGGCGCCGTGAACCAGGTCGGCTCGCTGGCCGAGGACACCCCGGTAGACGGCCCGGTGCGGTTTCGCGCCGGCGGCTCCGGCACGGAGGGCCCCGAGGCGCGCGGCCTCGCGGAGCGCTGCCTGCTCGGCTTCGCGCACGGTCCGCCGCTGACGCCGGGCGGCTACAACCAGAACGTCCAGGTCTTCCAGACGCCCGACCACGTGGTGATCCTGAACGAGATGGTGCACGACCCGCGCATCGTCCCGCTCGACGGCCGGCCGCACCTGCCCGAGGACATGCGCCAGTGGAACGGCGACGCCCGCGGCTACTGGGACGGCGACACGCTGGTCATCGAGAGCACGAACTTCACGCACCTGACGGCCAGCTTCAACCCCAACGCCATGGTGGGGATCGGGAGCGCCGACACACTCCGGCTGACGGAGAGGCTGACCCGCGTCAGCGAGGAAGTGCTGCGTTACGAGTACACCGTCGACGACCCCAAGGCGTTCACCCGGCCGTTCACCGCCGCGATCCCGATGCGGAAGTCCGACGTGCCGATATTCGAGTACGCCTGCCACGAGGGGAACTACGGCATGCTGAACATCCTGCGGGGCGCCCGCGAGGACGAGCAGTCGGCGGCCGCGCAGAATCCATAGGCAGGGCGCCTGCCCGGCGCGTTCCGGCGGGGCGATGCCGGGGCGATGCCGGTTCGCGGTCCGCGCCGGCAGTGGCCGACCGGTTCAGGGCCCACTTCGCATCCGCGAGGTGGGCCCTTTGCTATGGTGTCAACGAACGTCGGAGCCTTGGTCGGATTTGGTAGCGGTACGGGGATTCGAACCCCGGTCCCGTGGCTGAGAACCACGTATCCTAACCCCTAGACGATACCGCCACGCGCACCGGCGAGCGCTCCGATCCTAGCAACAGGCGCACGTCGCGTCAACGGCTCCCGCGCGCTATGATCCGCGCGGGAGGGGAGATGACTCGCGCCATTCTCGCCGCCGTCGCGGTTGCGGCGCTCGCGGCCGGCGGCTACGCCTGGTTCGCGGCCGGGCAGGCCGCCGGGCCGGCGATCGAGATTCGGCAGCCGGAGCGCTTCGTCGGCCGCACGGCGGTCTTCGAGGCGACGGTCGACTCGCCGGACGGCCGGCTCACGGCGCTCGACGCCTACATCGAGCAGGACGGCGCGCACCCGCTGTTCGCGCTCGAGGACGCCGGCGACACCGAGACCCGGCAGGAGACCGCGACGCGCCTGCGCCTCATCCGCCGCTTCGACCGCGAGAGCCATCCGGAGCTGCGGGCGGGACCGGCGACCGTGGTGGTGCGCGCCACGCGGCCGGTGCTGTTCGGGCTGCGCGAGAGCTCGTCGGAGGCGACGCTGGAGGTCGAGGTCCGGCTCGACCCGCCGCGTCTGACCCCGCTCTCCCGCTTCCACTACGTCAACCACGGGGGTGCCGAGTTCATCGTCTACCGGGTGGCTCCGGACGATGTGGAGTCGGGCGTGGAGGTGGGCGATCGCTTCTATCCGGGCTACGACGCCGCGGGCGCACTGAATGCCGCAGGCCCACCGGAGGCCGGGGGCGACGGGGGCGACGGGCCTGGCGGCGGAGACGGCCTGCGGGTGGCGCTGTTCGCCCTCGCGCACGACCAGGACCTCGGCACCCCGATGCGGCTGTACGCCCGCGACCCCGCGGGCAACGAAGCGCGGGCACCCTTCGACCACCGCGTCTTCGACCGCGAGTTCCGGCGGTCGCGCATCCAGGTGGGCGAACGCTTCCTGCGGCGCGTCGTGCCGCGGATCGCGGCGAACGCCCCGGAGCTCGCCGACGAGGAGGTGGACGAGGCGAGCGACCTCAGCGACCTCCTCGACCTCTATCTGTTCGTCAATGGCGAGCTCCGCCGCCGCAACAGCGCCACCGTCGCCGCCCTCGCCGCCGAGACGGAGCCCCGGTGGCTCTGGCAGGGCCCGTTCCGGCAGCTCGCCAACTCGCAGGTGGAGTCGGGCTTCGCCGACCACCGGACCTACTTCCATGCGGGCGACGAGATCGACCAGCAGGTCCACCTGGGCTTCGACCTGGCGTCGACCGCCAACGCGCCGATCCGGGCCGCGAACGCCGGCCGCGTCATCTTCGCCGACTACCTCGGCATCTTCGGGAACTGCGTCGTCGTCGACCACGGCATGGGGCTGCAGTCGCTGTACGCCCACCTGTCAACCATCGACGTGGCGATCGGCGACGCGGTGGCGCGCGACGACACGCTCGGCCTCAGCGGACAGACGGGGCTGGCCGGCGGCGACCACCTCCACTTCGCCATGCTCCTCCACGGCGAGCCGGTGACCCCGGTCGAGTGGTGGGACGAGCACTGGATCGAGGACCGCATCCTGCGCAAGCTGCGCGAGGCGTCGGCCGCAGCCGGCGGCGGCCCGTAGCGACGGGGCGGGCGGTCGCGTTATAATGACCGCAGTAGATCACGGACCTGAGAGGGGCCCTCGCGCCGTCCTGCGGGGTTCTCTCCTTCCCACGCGTCGATTCAGGAGTAGCGCGATGCAACACCGAACCCTCTGGGCGTTTGCCTCAATCCTCGTGCTGGCCGCCGCGGCGGCCTGTGGCGGCGGGTCGGACGCGCCCGCCGAAGCCCCGGCGGAGCCGGCCGCCCCGGCATTCGATCCGGCCACGGCCGGCAACGTGACCGGCTCGATCATGTTCGAAGGCGAGGCCCCGGCGGCCGAGATGATCCGCATGAACTCGGACCCGGTCTGCGTCAAGGAGGCGACCGACACCGAGACCGACTACTACGTCGTCGGCGACGGCGGCGGCCTCGGCAACGTCTTCGTCTACGTCAAGTCGGGCCTCGAGGGCTCGTTCCCGCCGGCCAGCGACACCTTGATCCTCGACCAGAAGGGCTGCCGCTACACGCCGCACGTCTTCGGCATCCAAGTGGGCCAGACCCTGCAGATCGTCAACAGCGATCCGACCCTGCACAACATCCACGCGACACCGGCGAACAACCCCGAGTTCAACGCCGGGCAGCCGATCCAGGGAATGACGCTCGACCGGACGTTCGACAACGTCGAGATCATGGTCCCGTTCAAGTGCGACGTGCACGGCTGGATGAACGCCTACGTCGGCGTGCTCGATCACCCCTTCTTCGCGGTCTCGGGCAGCGACGGCGCCTTCGACATCAGCGGCCTCCCGCCGGGGACGTACGAGATCGAGGCGTGGCACGAGGAGCTCGGCACGCAGACGCAGAGCGTCACGGTTGCCGAGGGCGGCACGGCTGACGTGTCGTTCACCTTCTCCGTCGGCTAGGAGCCTGCGCCGTATAGCGGCGCGGAACTCCTGCAGCCCCCGATACCGGAGGGCGTGACGGGCCGGCAGCGCCGGCGCCGGTCCGTAACGCCCTCTTCGTGCGCCCGCGGGTCGGCCGTCCGTTCGTTCGTCCGCTCCTGCTCATGGGACGACTCTGGCTCCACCGATACGTCCGCTTCGTCGCGGTGGCGGCCGCCATCCTGATCACCGCGGGCGGAGCAGTCACCAGCACCGGCTCCGGACTCTCGGTGCCGGACTGGCCGAACACCTACGGCTACTCGATGATCACGTTCCCGCCGTCGATGATGGTCGGCGGGATCTTCTACGAGCACGGCCACCGGCTGATCGCCACCACCGTCGGCCTGTTGACGATCGGACTGGCCGTGTGGCTCGCCCGCGCCGAGCCGCGCGAGTGGGTGCGGCGGCTCGGCTGGCTGGCGCTCGGCGCCGTCGTCTTGCAGGGCCTGCTCGGGGGAATCACGGTCCTGTACTTCCTGCCGGCGCCGGTCTCCATCGGCCACGCCGGCCTCGCTCATCTCTTCTTCACGCTGATCGTGTGCCTCGGCGTCCTGACCTCGCCGGGATGGCGGCGGTCGTACGGCCGGTCCGAACCACCCGAGGACCGCACGCTGCTGCGGCTGGCGCTGCTGGCCCCGGCCGCCGTCTACGCCCAGATCCTGCTCGGCGCGGTCATGCGGCACACCGGGGCGGGGCTGGCGATTCCCGACTTTCCGCTCGCCTTCGGCCACCTCGTGCCGCCGTCGTGGAGCGCCGCCATCGGCATCCACTTCGCGCACCGCGTCGGCGCCGCCGTGGTGACGGTCATCGTCTTCGCCGCGGCGAGCCGCGCCCTGGCCCACCACTGGGCGCGGACGGAGCTGACCCGCCCGGCGATGCTGCTCGTCGGCCTGCTCCTGCTGCAGATCGGACTCGGCGCCTGGACCGTCCTCAGCGGCAAGCACGTCACCGTGAACACCGCCCACGTCACCGCCGGCAGCCTCGTGCTCGCCACCGCCGCGGTCCTGGCGCTGCGGGCGCACCGCTCGCGCTTCCCGGACGCCGCGGAGGCGTCGGGTCGAGCGGGAACGGGCGCTGAGGTGCTGCCGTGAAGAGCGTCGCCGCCTCGCTCGCGGCCGCCCCGCTTCGCGCCAGCGACTTCGTCGCGTTGACGAAGCCGCGGCTCAACTCCCTCGTGGTCGTCTCCGCGGGAGTCGGCTACGTCCTGGGGGCCGGCCCGGCTGTCGATCTGGGTGCCGCCCTGCACGCCCTGGTCGGATCGGGCCTCGTCGCGGGCGGCGCCGCGGCGTTCAACCAGGTCGCCGAGCGGGACGTCGACAAGGCGATGCGGCGCACGGGGCGGCGTCCCGTGCCGGCGGGCCGGGTGTCCCCGCTGGAGGGGTCGGTCTTCGCGGCGATGCTCAGCGCGGCCGGCCTGGCCCAGCTCGCCCTCGGGGCGAATGCCCTGGCCGCGATCGTCGCGCTCGTGACGCTGGTCAGCTACGCCGGCATCTACACGCCGCTCAAGCGGCGCACCCCGTGGGCGACGCTGGTGGGCGCCGTGCCCGGGGCCCTGCCGCCCGTGATCGGCTGGGCCGCGGCCCGCGGGGCGCTCACGATGGAAGCGTGGGTGCTCTTCGGCATCGTGTTCCTGTGGCAGCTCCCCCACTTCCACGCCCTGTCGTGGCTCTATCGCGACGACTACGCGCGGGCCGGCCTGCCGCTCGTCGCCACCGCCGACCCCGACGGCCGGCGGACCGCCACCCACGCCGCGGGCTACGCGGCGGCGCTGGTGCCGATGAGCCTCGCGCCGGCGCTCGTCGGCCTG
>JAGWAJ010000051.1:0-2348 GCA_021296475.1 Acidobacteriota bacterium | reverse complement strand
TCGGTCCCGTTCACCCGCCAGGGGCCGATTCGCGTCGTCTACTTCGCGACGCTCATCAGCCACATCGTGCTCGCCGCGCTCATCCTGCCGCTCGCGCTCGTCACGCTGCAGCGAGCCCTCCGCGGCCGGTTCGCGCGCCACGCGGCCATCGCCCGCTGGACGCTCCCGGTCTGGCTCTACGTCTCCGTGACCGGCGTCGCCGTCTACTGGATGCTGTACCAAATGGGCTGACCAGGCAGCTTGCGCGAGGAGCTTCGCGCAGCGCACTCCCAATGCGCCCGTCAGGGCGCGCGTTCGCGCAGTAAGTGGCTCCAACGCGCCCGCCAGGGCGCGCGTCTCGCGCGTCTGTCTCGCGCGTCTATTGCCGGATGCTGCCGGACAGGCCGGTAGCTCTGTATACTGGCCCCGCGCGCCCGCGTCGACGCGCGGGGCCGCCAGGAGGATCGACATGGCACTGCTCCGCCGCGCCGTTCCGGTCGTCGTCGCCGCGACGCTGGCGACGCCGCTCTTCGCCGGCCTCGCCAGCGCCCAGACCGGGTACGTCAACGGCATCGTCCGGAACCCCGCCGGGGACGGGATCGGGGATGCCCTCGTCGTCGCCTTCAGCGCCCCGTGGCAACGCCGGGAGGAGACGACCACCAACGGCGCGGGCCGTTTCTCGTTCGTGGGCCTCCAGGCGGGCCAGTGGCTGTTCCTGGCCCAGCGGGCCGGATACGCCCCGGTGCAGGCGTTCGCCCCGGTGCGCGCCTCCGGGCTCGGGCCGCGCGTCGTGCTGACGATGGAGATCGATCCGCTGAGCGCCCCGACGCCGACGACGGGGGAGCTCGCGAACGTGCACGCCGACGATCTGCACACGCTGCTCGATGCCGCCGATGCGCTGTTCGACCTCGGGAATTTCGATCGGGCCATCGACGCCTACGAAGCCGTGCTTGAGCGGGCCCCGCCGCTGACGAGCCTCCACCTGCAGATCGGGCACGCGTACCGCGAGCTGCAGGAGACGGAACGCGCGCTCGATGCGTATCGCTCCGTCCCGTCGGACACGCCGGCCGGTGCGGAGGCGACCGCCGCCATCGAGGAGATCCTGGCCGCCGCGGGCTCCCGCTAGGGAGTCTGCGCCGCAGAACGGCGCGGACTCCTGGAGGGTTGGTTGGCTACCAGGCGGAGACGCAAGGCGACGAGTGGTGGGCCAGGAGCGCCGGGCCGCGGGCGGAACCGGCGGCGGATCCCCGCATGAGCCGCCGGCGGGACCGGCTCGCAGGGGCTGGTCCGCTGGAACCCGCCGTGAGATATACTGCGGATTGCTTCCAGTTCATTCCGAGGAGTCTGCCATGAGGTTTGGTCCCAACGGCGTCGTTCGGGTACTCGTCAGCACGGCCCTGGTGGTCGGTCTGGCCGCAGGCGTGGCCTTCGGCCAGGCGCAGGGGCGCATTCGCGGGCTCGTCGTAGACGACGACGGCAACCCGATGGAGGGCGTGTCCATCCACGCGCAGACCGCCGGCACGACGCGGTCGTTCGACACCCTGACGGGCAGCGACGGACGCTTCGCACTCATCGGCCTGACCAGCGCGGAGTGGACCTTCACCGCCGTCTGCGAAGACGCCTGTGCCGACAGCCACACCGACAGGATCAGCGATACCGCCGTCGGCTACGAGCAGGCCGTCACGCCGTGGCGGGTCACGCAGGGGCAGAATCCTCCCGTCACGCTGACGATGACCAGCATCCGGCATCCGTTCGAGATCGCCCTCGGCGAGACCGCCCTCGAGGGACTCGATCCGGAGGCGCTCGAGGCGGAGATGAACGAGGCGGACGCTGCGTTCGCCGATGGCCGCTTCGACGATGCGATCGCGGGCTACGAATCGCTGCTCGACCAACTGCCGTCGTTCCACATGCTGCACGTGACGATCGGCGATTCGCTGGTGCGCAAGGGTGAGCACGCGGCCGGGATCGAGTCCTACGAGCGGGCCCTGGCGGCCGACCCCGACAACGACAGCGCCAGGACCGGCATCAGGAACGCCAGACTGTCGATGGGCGACTTCGAGGGCGCGACCGAGGAGCTCCAGGCCGCGGCCGGCAGCCTCAACGCCACCAAGGAAGACCTCTACAACCTCGGCGAGCTCGAGTTCGCGCAGGGCGCCGTCGACACCGCGGCGGGCTGGTACGAGAAGGCCGCGATGGTCGACCCGAACTGGGAGAAGCCTCTGTTCAAGCTGGCGCTCGTGGCGCTCAACAGGGGCGACATCGCGACTGCCAAGGAGTACTTCCAGCGGGTCGTCGACGTCGGCCCCAACTCCCCCGAGGGCGCGCAGGCCCAGGCGACGCTGAACGCGCTGCCGTAACGGGTCGCCATT
>JAGWAJ010000050.1:26597-27000 GCA_021296475.1 Acidobacteriota bacterium | reverse complement strand
ACGCCGCGCAGCGGCACGTTGGCCACGGTGCCCGTGCTCCGCTTCAGCAGGTCGACGACGACGAACAGCTCCGCGGAGGCGACGGGGCCGCTGTCGGCGCGCCGCACGCCCGCCGCGTCCTTGATGATGCGCGTGTCGGCCAGCGCCAGGGCGCTGCTCAGCTCGCTGTCGCTCCCGCCCCGCATGATGATCGCGGTGTCGGGCGAGCCGGCGCCGGCCAGCGCCGCCTGGAAGCCCTCGGCGATCGAGAGCACGGCGACGAAGACCAGCACGACGCCCGCCACCCCGACCACCGCCACGGCGGAGGCTCCCGCCCGCTGCGGCAGCGTCCGCAGCGACAGCGCGGTGACCGCGATCAGCCGGGTCAGGCCCCCCATCATCCCCTCCTGAGCCCGTCGACGAT
>JAGWAJ010000050.1:0-26551 GCA_021296475.1 Acidobacteriota bacterium | reverse complement strand
AGGCCGGCCCCGAGGGCCAGGTCGCGCGGCGGGATGGCGAACGCGGGCAGGAAGCCGCCCGTCGGGTCGCCCCCGCCGATGAGCAGCGAGACCAGGCCGAGGCCCGCCGCGCCGCCCACGACGGCGAGCAGCCCCGCCTCGAGCAGCACCAGGGCCAGGACGCGGCCGTTCGTGAAGCCGAGCGTCTTGAGCACCGCCAGCTCGCCCGTCCGCTCGCGGATGGCCTGCGCCATCGTGTTGGTCGTGATCAGCAGCAGCGTGAAGAACACCGCGCCCAGGATGGCGGTCAGCATCGCCCCGATGTTCCCGAGCTGGTCCGCCATGCCCTGCAGGAACGCCTGCTCGGTCGTGGTCCGGGTCTCGGCCGGCGAGTTGGCGAAGCGGCCGTCGACGGCGGCCGCGATCTCGGCCGAGCGCGCCGCGTCGTCCACCCGGATGATGTACTGGCCGACGAAGCCGCGCCCGTTGACGTTGGCCTCGGCCAGGTACTCGTAGTGGAAGAGGAACTGCGCCGCGCCGCCGGTCACCTCCTCGATGATGCCGTCGATGGTGAACTCCCACGTGGGGCCGCTGCGCGTGCGCCAGATCGTTCCCTGCAGCGGGATGCGGTCGCCCACCGACCAGCCGAAGCGATCGGCCGTGGCCCGATCCACGACCGCCCCGGTCCGGTTCGCCAGCCAGCGCTGCTGCTCCTCGTCCGTCAGGTCCAGCTCGGGGTAGAGGCGCAGGTAGCTCTCCGCGTCCACCGCGAACTGCGCGAAGAAGTTGCGCGGGTCCTGGTAGATGCCGCCGAACCAGGTCACGTGGCTGACGTCCGCCACCCCGTCGGTGGCCGCGATGCGCCCCAGGTAGCTCTCCGGCAGCGGCTGGATGAGCGACACCTTGTGGATGACCATCATGCGGTCCGCGCCGGCCACCTCCACACCCATGCCGAACGCCACGCGGATGGCCGACAGGTAGCCGAAGAGGACGAAGGCCACCATGATCGACAGCAGCGTGAACGTGGTGCGGACCTTGCGGCGGAGCAGGTTGCGCCAGACGAGGGGCAGGAACTTCACGCGGAGGCCTCCGGAATGAGGGTGCCCTGGGACAGGTGCAGCGTGCGCCGCGCGCGTGCCGCCGCGCGGGCGTCGTGCGTGACCATGACTATCGTCTTGCCGTGCTGGGCGTTCAGCGCCTGCAGCAGGTCGAGAATCTCGTCGCCCGACTGCCGGTCGAGGTCGCCGGTCGGCTCGTCGCAGAGCAGCAGCGTCGGGTCCGTCACGATGGCGCGCGCGATGCCGACCCGCTGCTCCTGCCCGCCCGAGAGCTGCCGCGGATAGTGCTTCGCGCGGTCCTGGAGACCGACGACGGCGAGCGCCGTCGCCACGTGGTGCCGCCGGTCGGCGCGCCGGAGCGGCGTGAGCAGCAGCGGCAGCTCGACGTTCTTCTCCGCCGTCAGCACCGGCAGCAGGTGGTAGAGCTGGAAGACGAAACCGATGTGGCGGGAGCGCCAGCGCGCCAGCCGGCCGCCGGAAAGATGATCGATGCGGTCCCCGGCGACGGCGATCGAGCCCTCCGTCGGGGTGTCGAGGCCGCCCATCAGGTTCAGCAGGGTCGTCTTCCCCGACCCCGAGGGCCCCATCAGGGCCAGGAAGTCGCCCTGCGGTATCTGCAGATCGACACCCCGCAGCACGTCGATCTGCTCCGCTCCGCGCCGGAAAACCTTGTGAACGTTGCGAACGTCTACCAGCGCCCCATTGGTCGTCATGCCTCGCAGACCCCTCGCGTCGCGATGTGCCGAATCCGGACGACGATACGCCAGCCGGCGCGCTACGGTTCCGCGGCGAGCGTCACCCGCGCGCCGCCGGTCAGGTCGGCGGGGCCCGCGACCACGACGCGCGTCCCGGGCGCCACCCCCGCCAGCACCTCGACGTCGGCGCCGTTCTCGACGCCGAGGTCGACCGGCCGCCGCTCGACCGTCTCGCCGCTCGCCACGAAGACCACCGCCTGCTCGCCGTCGCGGCGGACCGCGGCGGACGGCATCCAGACGCGCGGCGCGGCCGCGACCGACGAGGCGGCCTGCCCCGGCTCGAGGAACGCGACGTTCACCCCCATGTCGGGCAGGACGCGCGGGTCGCCGAGCTCGTCGAAGGCGATCCGGACCAGCACCGTCGCCCGTTGCCGGTCGGCGGCGGGAATGGTCGTGATCACGCTGCCCGGGATGTCCCAGTCGGGGTAGGCGTCGAGGTTGGCGACCACGCGCTGCCCGTCCGAGACGCGGTTGATGTAGCTCTCGTTGACGTCGACCTCGATCTCGAGCGACGCCATGTCGACGATGGTGCAGATGCCGGTGCGCGTGAAGCCGCCGCCGGCGCTGATCGGCGAGACCATCTCTCCGGGCTGCGCGTCCTTCGAGATCGCCACGCCGTCGAACGGCGCCCGGATCACGGTGTCCTCGAGCGCGGTGCGGCGGACGTCGATCTCGCGGTCGGATACGACCACCTGCTCGCGCTGGAACGCGATGCGCGCCGCCAGCGAGTCGACCTCGGCCCGCGCCGTGTCGAGCTCGGCCCGGCCGACGATTCCCTCGTCCACGAGCACGCTCGTCCGCCCCTGGTGGAGCCGGGCCTCGGCCAGCCGCACCTCCAGCTCTTCGAGGCCGCCGCGCGCCGCCTGCCACTGCGCCTCGGCCAGCGCCAGGTAGGCCTGCTCCGACGAGTCGTCGAGCCGGGCCAGGACCTGGCCCTCGGCCACCGCCATGCCTTCCTCGACCAGCACCTCGGCCACCTTGCCGGTCACCTTCGCCGAGACGGTCGCCTGTCGCCGCGCCGTGACGTAGCCGGAGGCGTTCAGCACCGTCGGCCGGCTGTCGCCCGCCGTCGTCTGGTAGACCACGGCCGTGGTCACGACCGGCGTCTGCGCGTCCTGCCACCAGACCCAGCCGGCCGCTCCGCCGCCCGCCAGCACGAGGAGCAGGATGACCCACGCCACCCACGCGAGAGACATGCGGCGCTCGCGGGAACGGTCGATCTTCAGGTCGTCGAGGGATGCCGCCATGGTCCGCTGCTCGGGCTCACTCCAGCTTGAACTGCGCTAAACGGTCCCGCCCGGCCGGCCTCCGGCGCGCTAAGGGCTGGACAAACGGCGTGCGGTAGAGTACACCAGACCAACGAACGGCCCACCGGCCGTTGCGGAGCCCCATGACAAGGAAATACCGGCAGCTCGGTTATCAGGACGAAGACCGGCCCGGCCCGAGTCGCTTGCGCGAGCTGCGCGAGCCTCGCGGCGACGGGCGTCCCCGGCGCGGGTACGGCCCGCGCGAGCCTCGCAAGGTCAACATGCCGGGCTTTCACGAGGTCACCAAGTGCGCGCGCTGCGGAGCGTCGCTGTCCGGGTCGATCGCATTCGACTCGCAGTGCTCGCGGTGCTCCACGGATCTCCATACGTGCGCGCAGTGCACGTGGTTCGACACCGGCAGCCAGTTCGAGTGCGTGCAGCCCATCAAGTCGCGTGTGTCCCCGAAGGACGGCCGCAACACGTGCACGTACTTCGCGCCGTGCGTCACCGTGGAACGCGAGACCCGCACCCCCGTTCCCGCCGTCGCCGCGTCCCCGAGCGCCACGTCGAGCCCGACGACGGCGTCCGGCAGTGCGCGGCGTGCGTTCGACGATCTGTTCAAATAGGGACGAACGGCCATCCGCCCATGTCCGCGCTCGGCGATCCACGCGACCTGGCCGCCCGCCTCGAGGCCCTGACCTCCCCGGTGCGGCTCGTCCTCTTCACGCAGACGTTCGGGTGCGACACGTGCTTCGAGGCCCGCCGCACCGCCGACGAGATCGCCCGGCTCTCCGACCGTATCCGCGTCGAGGAGCACAACCTGGTGCTCGACGCCGAGCGGGTGGCGGAGTACGGCGCCGCGCGGGCCCCGGCGCTCGCCATCGTCGGGGAGCAGGACCTCGGCCTGCGCTACTACGGCGCCCCGGCCGGCTACGAGCTCGACTCCGTCGTGAGCGCCATCGAGATCGCCGCCGGCGCGGCTCCCGCGCTGAGCGACGAGAGCGTCGCCGCGCTCGGGGCGCTCGACCGGCGGGTCGACATCCAGGTGTTCGTCACGCCCACCTGACGCTTCTGTCCCCAGGCGGTCAGCCTGGCCTATCGCCTCGCCGCGGCGAGCCCCCACGTCACCGCGGCGGCCATCGAGGCGACCGAGTTCCCCGACCTCGCCGCGCGCTACCAGGTGACCGGGGTGCCCAAGACGGTCGTCGACGACCGCATCGAGATCCTCGGCGCGCAGCCCGAGGCCGACTTCGTGCGGCTCGCGTTGCAGGCGGCGGAATGAACGCCTCCGGCCCACGACGCCTGTCCGCTACACGAACTTCCACCCCGCCCCGCGCCGCCGGCGGCGGAACGAACGCCCCCGGGGGCCGTCGCCGCCTCGGTATCGGTCGCCCGGCGGGCCGGCTCGCGGCGCCATTGGTCGCGGCCGGTCTGCTCGCGGCCGGTCTGCTCGCAGCCGGCCTCTTCGCGACCGGCCCGGGCGGGGGCGGACTCGTCGTCCGCGGACTTCTCGGCGTCCTCGGCGGCGGTCCGCCGGCGTCGGCCCTCGCGCAGGCGTCGCCGGCCCCGGTCGACTACCGCCTGTCGTTCCCGGCGCCGGCCCACCGCTGGCTGGCCGCCGAGGTCCGTTTCGAGGACGTCGGCGAGGCGCCGCTCCACGTCCGCATGAGCAGCGCGTCGCCCGGGCGCTACGCCCGCCACGAGTTCGCCAAGAACCTGATCGAGATCGCGTTCACGAACCCGGACGGCGAGCCCGTCGAGGTCGACCGGCGCGGACCGGCGCACTGGGTGGTTTCCGGCCATGGAGGCGGCGTCCAGGTCCGCTACCGCCTCTTCGGCGACCGGGTCGACGGCACCTACCTGGCGGTCGACGCGACGCACGCGCACATGAACCTGCCGGCGACGCTCCTCTGGGCGGAAGGGCTCGAGGACCGCCCCGCACGCGTCAGGCTCGACCCGCCGGACGGCGCCGCGTGGCGGGCGGCGACGCAGCTCTACCCGACGGCGGACCCGCTCGTCTTCACGGCGCCGAACCTCGCCTATCTGCTCGACAGCCCCATCGAGCTCAGCGATTTCGAGCTGCGGACGTTCACGGTGGCCGATCCGGCCGACCCGGCCCACCGCCCGACGTTCCGGGTGGCGGTCCACCACGCGGGGCGCGCGTCCGCGGTGGACGGCTACACCGAGGCGGTGGAGCGCATCGTGCGCGAGACGGTCCCCATCTTCGGCGAGTTCCCCCGCTTCGAGACCGGCGCCTACACGTTCATCGCCGACTACCTGCCATCGGCGAGCGGCGACGCGATGGAGCACCGGAACAGCACCGTGCTGACCGCCAATGCCGGGCTCGACCGGGACCGGGCGCGCCTCCTCGGGTCGGTTTCGCACGAGTTCTTCCACGCCTGGAACGTCGAGCGCATCCGCCCCCGGTCGCTGGAGCCGTTCGACTTCACGCGGGCCAACGTGTCGGGGGCCCTGTGGCTCGCGGAGGGCTTCACGAACTACTACGGGGCGCTAGTGCTGCAGCGCGCCGGCCTCGCCGCCCTGGGGGGGACGCTGGATCGCTTCGCCCGCGTCATCGACACGGTGGCGCGCGGGCCGGGCCGCCAGTTCCGCTCCGTGGTCGAGATGAGCCGCATGGCGCCGTTCACCGACGCCGCCACCGCCATCGACCCGACGAACTTCGGCAACACGTTCATCTCCTACTACGTCTGGGGCGAGGCGGTCGGTCTCGGCCTCGACCTCACGCTGCGGTCACGGAGCGGCGGCCGCGTCTCGCTCGACGACTACATGCGCGCCCTCTGGGAGCGCTTCGGGGCTCCGGACGGCGAGCCGGGGGCCGGCGTGCCGCCGGGCATCGTCACGCGCCCCTACACGCCGGCGGACGCCGAGGCGGTGCTCGCCGAGGTCGCCGGCGATCCTGCCTTCGCGCGCGAGTTCTTCGCGCGCTACATCGAGGGGCGGGAGGTGGTCGACTACGGGCCGCTCTTCGCGGAGGCCGGCATCCTCGCCCGCCCCGTCGCGCCCGGCCGCGGCTCGCTCGGGGAGCTCCCGCTCGGCGGCGGCGCGCGCGTCACCCGGTCGACCGCCTACGGGTCGCCGCTCTACGAGGCGGGCATCGCCCGCGGCGACGTCATCGTCTCGGTGGACGGAAGCCGCGTCGCCTCGGCCTCGGCCATCGAGCGCCTGCTCCGCGGCAGGCGCCCCGGCGACCGGGTGCGAATCGTCTTCCGCCGCCAGGGGCGCGAGCGGGAAGCGACGGCGACGCTGGCGGCCGACCCGCGCATCGAGCTCGTGCCGGCGGAAGACGCCCCCGGCGGCTCGCTGACCCCGGCCCAGCGGGCGTTCCGGCGGGACTGGCTCGGCAGCCGGCAGTAATCGATCCGCGCCCAGGCGCCGATAAGGACGCCGGAGTAAGGAGTCCGGACATGGTCAGCCTGACGACCACCGGCGCTCCGGGACTCGACCGGCCGGAGGGAAGCGTGCCGATGCTTCAGGAAGTGCGCGATCCGGTATGCGGCATGGTCGTGGACCCGGCCCGGTCCCGCTTCAGCCACGAGCACGCCGGCACCACCTACCACTTCTGCTGCGGCGGGTGCCAGACGGCGTTCCGCACCCGGCCCGGAGCCTTCCTGCAGGCCGCCGGCGCCGCTGGGGATGCCGACGCCGGGGATGGAGGCGCCGCGGGCGACCACGCGGGGCACGGGGCCGCCGCGGACCACGCGGGGCACGGGGCCGCGCACGGCAGCGACGCACGCGCCGGCGGCCTGCATGACGCTCACCGCCATGAACCGCACGCACCTCCCGACGCGGCCGCAACGGCGGCGGGCGGCGCCGTCACCTACGTCTGCCCGATGTGCCCCGAGGTGCGGGAGACCGAGCCGGTCCCCTGCCCGAAGTGCGGGATGGCGCTCGAGCCGGACGTCCCGGACGTCCCGGGCGCCGCCGGGGCCGTCACCTACACCTGCCCGATGCACCCCGACGTCGTTCGCGACGAGCCCGGGAGCTGCCCCGAGTGCGGGATGGCCCTCGAGGCGCGCGCGGCGACCGCCGAGGAGCCGCCGAACCCGGAGCTCGCGGACATGACCCGCCGTGCCTGGGTCGGCGCCATCGTGGGGTTCCCGGTGTTCGGGCTGGCCATGGCCGAGATGATCGGCGGTGCGGGGGTCGTGCCGCTGAGCCGCGCCGCATCGAACTGGATCCAGCTCGCCTGCGCGGTGCCGGTCGTGCTCTGGGCCGGCTGGCCGTTCTTCGCGCGGGCGTGGGCGTCGGTCGTCAACCGCAGCCCCAACATGTTCACGCTGATCGGGCTCGGGGTCGGGGCGGCCTTCCTCTACAGCGCCGCAGCGACGATCGCGCCGGGCAGCTTCCCGGCCGGCTTCCGGATGGGAGAAGGGGTCGAGCCGTACTTCGACACCGCGGTGGTCATCGTGGTGCTGGTGCTCGTCGGGCAGGTGCTGGAGCTGCGCGCCCGGCAGCGCACCGGGGCGGCGCTCCGGGCGCTCTTGGGCCTCGCTCCGCCGGTGGCCCACCGCATCGGCGGACCGGACACCGCAGACGCGGCGGCGGAGTCCGCGCCGGACGAGGACGTGCCGCTGGCCGAGGTGCGCGCCGGCGATCTGCTGCGGGTGCGGCCCGGCGACCGGATCCCGGTCGACGGAGTCGTGGTGGCGGGCGAGAGCGCCGTCGACGAGTCGGCGGTCACCGGGGAGCCGATCCCGGTCGGCAAGGGCGCGGGCGATCGGCTGATCGGCGCCACCGTGAACGGCACCGGCAGCCTCGCCATGCGCGCCGAGCACGTTGGCCCGGAGACGATGCTCGCGCAGATCGTCCGCATGGTGTCCGAGGCGCAGCGGACGCGGGCGCCCATCCAGCGGGCGGCAGACCGCGCGGCGCGCTACTTCGTCCCGGCCGTCGTCACCGTGGCGGTCGCCGCCTTTGCCGCCTGGGCCATCTGGGGGCCGGAGCCGCGCCTGGCCCTGGCGCTCGTCAGCGCCGTCGCCGTGCTGATCATCGCCTGTCCGTGCGCGCTGGGCCTGGCGACGCCGATGGCGATCATGGTCGGCGCGGGCCGCGGAGCGACCGCGGGGGTGCTCGTCCGGGAGGCGGCGGCCCTGGAGGCGCTCGAGCGGGTCGATACCCTCGTCGTCGACAAGACCGGCACGCTGACCGAGGGGAAGCCGCGCGTGCAGACCCTTGCGACGGCGCCCGGGGCGGCGATCCACGCGGGCGAGCTGCTGCGCCTGGCGGCCGGGCTGGAGCGGGCGAGCGAGCACCCGCTGGCCGCCGCGATCGTCGCGGAGGCGACCGCCCGCGGGGAACGGACGGCGACGGCAAGCGGGTTCGCATCGGAGCCGGGCCGGGGGGTCGCGGGCGAGGTCGACGGGCGTGCCGTCGCCATCGGGACGGCGGCGTTCCTGGTCGCGCGCGGGGTCGACATCGCGCCCGTGAGGGCGACCGCGGCAGAGGCCCGCGCGCGGGGCGAGACGGTCGTGCTGGTGGCGGTCGACGCCCGGCCCGCGGGGGTCATCGGCGTGGTCGATCCGATCAAGGAGTCGACGCGGGAGGCGCTGCGCCTGCTGCGCGAGGACGGAGTCCGCATCGTGATGGCGACCGGGGACAACCGGGTGACGGCCGACGCGGTGGCGGCAGACGTCGGCATCGCCCCCGCCGACGTGCGGGCCGAAGCGCTCCCGGCCGACAAGCGGCGCCTGGTCGCCGAGGAGCAGGCCGCCGGCCGGACTGTCGCGATGGCGGGCGACGGCATCAACGACGCCCCGGCCCTCGCCGAGGCGGCGGTCGGGATCGCGATGGGCACGGGAACCGGCGTCGCCATGGAGAGCGCCGGCCTCACGCTCGTCCGCGGCGACCTGCGCGCCATCGCCCGCGCCCGGCGCCTCAGCCGGGCGACGATGCGCAACATCCGCCAGAACCTCTTCCTGGCGTTCGCCTACAACGCGGTCGGCATCCCGGTCGCGGCCGGCGCCCTCTACCCGTTCGTCGGCCTGCTGATCAGCCCCATCTGGGCGAGCGTGGCGATGACGCTGAGCTCGCTGTCGGTCATCGGGAACGCGTTACGCCTGCGGCGGGCCGAGCTGTAGCGTCTCGCGCGCGGTGCGGTCAGGGTTGCGCGTCGGCAATGGCTCCGCGCAGGCCGGCGGCGACGTCCGCCACGATGTCGGACGCCGCGGGCACGTCGCCCTGCGACGCCGTCCACGACGCGCGGTCGATCCGACTCTGGCAGGGCCCGATCGGAAGGGCGAGACGGGCCGCGTCGATCATCAGCCGGAGCGTTTCGAGCCGGAGCTGCTCGTAGCGTTCCTGATCCGCGGGCGTCGCCGCAACGCCCGCCGGGGGCGCAACGGCGGGACCGTCCACGTCGAGGCACCCCGCGATGGGGCGCGGGGAGGACGCGGCCCCTGCGTCACGGGAGGCTGGCGGCGAGCCCGAAGGAGCGCCGCCTTCGGGGCTCTCGCTTCCGCCACAGGCGGCGGCGAGCAGGCCCGCCAGTACGATGCTCCGGGCGCGCGCTGAGACTGTCACCATCGAGCAAGTTCCGAATGCCGCTCCGGCGTTGCGGGCTGCCCTGCGCGGGCCTGGAGTCTGCGGGCTCCAACGCGCCCGTGCGAGCCCGCTACCGCGCCGCGGCGGCAAGCTCCTCGCGGATGATCTCGACGAACGTCTCGTAGGGCGCCGCGCCGAGGACGGCCCGGCCGTTCAGGAAGAGCGTCGGCGTCGAGGTGACCCCGTAGCTCGTGCCGATGCGCATGTCCCGATTGACCGCCGCAGCGTGCCGGCCGCTGTCGAGACACGTGTCGAACGCCGCGGTGTCGAGCCCGAGGTCGGCTGCGTAGCCCTTCAGCTCGTCGACCCCGAGCGCGCCCTGGCTGGCGAACATCGTGTCGTGCAGCTCCCAGAAGCGGCCCTGCTCGTGGGCGCAGTTGCCCGCCTCGGCCGCCTTGAACGCGTCGGGGTGGCTCGGCAGCGGATAGTCCTTGTAGACGAAGCGGATCTGGCCGGCGAACTGCTCCATCAGGCGGTCGACGGTCTCGGTGGCGCGCTTGCAGTAGGGGCAGTCGAAGTCGGAGAACTCGACCAGCTCGATGGGAGCGTCGTCGCGACCGCGCACCGGGTCCTCGGCCAGCGTCTCGATCCTGTGCCGGGGCGGGTCGAGCAGCATCTCCACGTCGCCGGCCACCGCCCGCAGCTCGTTCATGTACGCCTGCAGCGCCTGAAGGGGAGCCTGCCGCTCGACGATGGCGCGGATCTCGGGGCGCATCTCCTCGAGGGAGCGGCCCTGGAAGCGGTCGCGGTTGCGCGCGTATATCAGATCGATCTCGGCGTCGGTAACGTTCGGCGTGCGGCCCGGAAGCTCCTCCGCCAGCAACTCGTCGCGCGTCATGCCGCGCGCCGCCGCCTCCCGTTCCACCAGGCGTTCGCCGATGACGATCTGCAGGGCGCGCCGTCGCGTGTCGTACAGCTCCTGCAGCATCCGCAACCGCGACGACGCATCGTTGCGGCGCCACGCGTCCTCCAGATCCGCGGCGGTGACCACCTGGTCTCCGATGCGGGCGACCACGGCGTCGCCCTCCTGCGCCGTCGCGGCTCCGAACGGAGCGGCGAGCGCGGCGATCAGGGCCAACCCGGCGACGACGAAGCGCTGCTTCAACATGTCTCTCACCTTGCCCCGGACGACCGGTTTGTGCCTGTCAGGACGGCGGATGCTCCATCGGCGCGTGGACCCCGGCCGCGCAACGTCCGGCCCAGCTTGAGGGGCTCACTCTATCACCCTTTCCGCCTCCTGCCGCCTGCCTCGCTGGTGCTTCTCCGCAGCAGCGCGCCGGTGTTCGGCCGGGCCCCGCAGTTCGAGGCCGGCCCGGGCCCGCGGACGTGCGGATCGCAGGCCACGGCACGCCTCCGCCGGCGCGGCGCCGGCAGCACGCGTCGCCCGCGCTCGATATCGAGGACACTTGCGCGATGGCGTCGCATCGGATCCGGGCCCGCCAGCCCGCCCGCGTCCCCGCGCCTCCCGTCACCCGCGATGCGGGCGCGCTCGCCGGGGTGCGCCGCGACGCGGCGCACTATCCGGGCGGTCACGCGTCCGGCGTCGTGCATCCGCGCTCGGAGGCGGAGGTGGCGGCCGTCGTCCGCGCATCTCCGCGCCTGCTGCCGATCGGCGCCCAGTCCTCGCTGACCGGCGGCGCCACGCCGGTCGGGGACGTCGTGGTCGCGACGGATCGGATGGACCGCATCGTGACGCTCGGCGCGGGTGAGGTCACGGTCGAGCCGGGGGTGCCGCTCGCCGTCCTGCAGGAGGCGCTGCGCGGGGCCGGAGCCTGGTATCCGCCCGTGCCGACCTTCGACGGCGCCTGCGCCGGCGGGGTCGCGGCGACCAATGCGGCCGGCGCGGCCACCTTCAAGTACGGCACGACGCGGGACTGGGTCCGGCGGCTCACCGTCGTCCTGGGGACCGGCGACGTGCTGGACCTGGTGCGCGGCGAGACGCGCGCGCACCCCGACGGCTACTTCGAGGTGCTGACGTCGCGCGGCGTGCGGCACGTTCCCGTCCCGTCCTACCGCATGCCGCATGTCCCCAAGTGCTCGGCCGGCTACTTCGCGGCGCCGGGCATGGACTTCATCGATCTGTTCGTCGGATCCGAGGGGACGCTCGGCGTGATCACCGCGGTCACGTTCGCGATCGTGGCCCCCGCGCCGCGCACGGCGCTGGTCTGGGTGCCGGTCGAGTCCGAGCGGAGCGCGATCGCCCTGGCCGGCGCGCTCCGCGATGCCGACCGCCGGACCGGCCTCGACGTCGCGGCGATCGAGCATCTGGACGCCCGGAGCCTGGCGATCGTCCGCGAGGACGGCGTCGCGCGCCGGCACAACGTTCCGGTGCCGGTCGGAGCGGCGGTCGCGCTGCTCGTCCAGGTGGAGTGGCCCGCCGGGGCGGAGCCGACGGCGGCGGAGGCCTACGCGGACATCGCCGCCGCCTTGGACGATGTGGAGGCTGAGGACGATGACGACGGCGACGGCGATGACGAACACGGGCACGAAGACCAGAACCGGCACCCGGCCCGCGGCCGGCCGACCCCTGGCACGGGCGACTCACAGCTCGCACGTCTCTGCCGCCTCCTGGCCGACGCCGGCGTCCTCGACGACAGCGAGCTTGCGCTGCCGTCCGATACGCGCCGGCAGGCGGACTTCCTCGCGGTACGGGAGGCGGTGCCCGAGGGAGTCAACCGGCGGGTGGGCGATGCGGCGCGCCGGCTGGGCCCGACGGTGGCGAAGACGGCGGCGGACATGGTCGTCCCGTTCGAGCGCTTCGCGGAGAGCCTCGACCTGTTCCGCGGTGCGTTCGACACCCGCGGCCTCGACTACGCCATCTGGGGGCACATCTCGGACGGCAACGTGCACCCCAACGTCATCCCGCGCAAGGTCGACGACGTGGCGCGCGGCCGGGAGGCGATCCTCGAGTGCGGGCGCGCGATCGTCCGCCTCGGCGGGTCTCCCCTCGCCGAGCACGGGGTGGGCCGCAACCCGGTGAAGCAGGCGCTGCTGCGGCAGCTCTACGGCGACGCTGGCGTGAACGAGATGCGTGCGGTCAAGGCCGCGCTCGATCCGGAGGCCAGGCTGGCGCCGGGTGTCCTCTTCCCCGAGAGGTGATTCAGGGGCGAAGGGAAGGTACGCACCGGCTGGCCCATCGCGGGTGGTGCCCGCGCGAAGCGGCAGGTGGAAAGCGCGAACGGCCGGCCGGCCGCGGGAAGCTTCCCGCCGCGCATGCCGGCCGTTCGAGAGGATCCGACGCGTCTGCGGATCAGTTGGCCGGGATGAGCGCGGCCTCCTCGGCCAGCCAGGCTTCGTATTCGGCTTCCGGCATGATGCTCACGAAGCCGCGCATGCGGTAGTGACCCAGGCCGCAGAGCTGCGAGCAGTTGACCTCGAAGTCGCCCTCCAGGTTCGGCACCCACCAGACCGGGATCTCGATGCCGGGAATGGCGTCCTGCTTCACCCGCATCTCGGCGATGCCCATGCTGTGGATGACGTCCTGCGACGACAGGTAGACGATGACCGGCTTGTTGACCGGCAGGTTCATCTGGTTGATCGACACGATGTCGTCGGCCCCGTTCGGGTCGCTGCGGTCGAGCCCGATGGAGTTGGTCGGCGTGATCAGGCTGAGGTCGCGGCGTCCCCAGCGGCCGTCCGCGCCGGGATAGTGGGAGTGCCACTCGAACTGCTTGCCGATCATGCGCACGACGGTCGCCTCTTCCTCCGGCGGGATGTCGTTGACGCGGTGCGCCCAGGCCGGGATGGCGAAGCCGACCAGCAGCACGGCCTCGATGACGGCCACCGTGATCTCGAGGTAGCTCGACGTGTGGCTGGTGACGCCCGTGTAGTCGGCCTTCGGGTTGGCCTTGGCCCGGAAGCGGATCAGCGTGTAGATGAAGAACGCGCCCCAGCCGACGAAGAGCACCGCCATCAGCCAGTGCAGCAGCACGATCATGTTGTCGATCTCGGCGGCGTGCTCCGACGCCTGGACCCCATCCTACGCTCCCCCCCCCGGTCCCCCGCGGCGCCCCGCGGCGTCGACCGATGCATCGTTCCCGAGCGCCTGCCGGGAACGCTTGAGCAGATGGAACATGAAGCCGACGAAGCCGCTGAGCACGCCGCCGGTGACGCCGAGCAGCGTGAAGACGGCCCAGTTCAGGCTGCGGGCCTCGTCGGAGCCGGTTTCGAGGCCGAAGCAGATCGGGCAAGCCGCGGCGACGGCCGGCGCCAGCACCAGCAACGCCGCGGTGAGCGGGATGGCCCGCGCGCCGGTCGTGCGTGTGATGGTCATTGGCGTCTCCCCTGTTCGCGGGCGTCGACCGGCCTCAGTGCATGCCGATCGCGCGCGTCTTCCGAATGAACTGCACGGCGTAGATCGACATCCCCGCCACCGCGACGAACGAAATCACGGCGAAGAGCAGGTGGCCGACGGCGCCCCGCTCGCTCAGGAACATCAACGTGCCCCATACCGTCGTGAACACGGCGAGCAGGATCGATGCCACGATGAAGACGAGATGGATGGCTCGGAGCGACATGGGTCGACTCGGGCTCGCGACTCGTGCTTCCGGTTAGTGCGCGCCGCTCTCCGCGACCGGCGCGTTGGCGTTGGGCACGGTGTAGTACTCGCCCAGCTTGTCCGCGTGCCCGAGCAGCGGGATGAACAGCAGCACGATGAAGAAGAACGCCGTCAGCAGCAGCGTGGCGTAGATGGCCCGCCGCTCCTCGATGAGGTGCATGAAGAAGCTCACCACCAGCGATCCCTTGGTGGCCGCGATGATGAGGGCCACGGTCACCGCCAGCGGCACCCCGAAGGGGAGGTACGACACGAGGACCGTGACGACGGTCAGCACGGCCAGCGCGCCGCCGACCTTCCTGTACGTCCGGATGTGCGCCTGTACGTCTTCACTCATGATTGCGGTCCGTTCTACAGCAGGTAGAGCACCGGGAACAGGAAGATCCACACCAGGTCGACGAAGTGCCAGTAGAGGCCGGCCGCCTCGACCCGGTTCGTGAACTGCGCCTTGTTCGTCTCCCACATCTTCGCGCCCGGGCCGAGGAAGTAGGAGTTCACGATGACGCCGCCGATGATGTGCAGCGCGTGCAGCCCGGTCATCGTGAAGTAGATGGCCAGGTAGGTGCTCGTCCAGGGGAAGTTCCCGATGTCGAACTCGTGGTTGTACTCGAACCCCTTGATGACCATGAACAGGAGCGCCAGCCCGATGGTCCAGCTCATCCACCACTTGTAGCGGTCGAGGCTGTCCATCTTGAGCGACGCGTAGGCCATCACCATCGTGACGCTCGAGCCGATGAGCACGGCGGTGTTGACGGCGCCCAGGGGCACGTTCAGCACGTCCACCCCGAGCGGCCATTCGACGGCCATCAGGCGCAGCAGGACGTAGGACGCCTCGGACGCCAGGAAGAGCCAGATGCCGAGCTTGACGTTGTTGAGCCCGGTGTCGGCCCGTTCTTCGACGATGTACGGGATATCCATGACGTCGCTTACACCTTGGCCGGCTGGGCCGCCGAATCCGGGTCACCCTGCATCACGAAGTCGTTCGGGGCGCCGGGCACGCTGTATTCGTACGGCCCGCGGTACGCCACCGGCGGCGCCGCGAAGTTGCCGTGCGGCGGCGGCGACGGCGCCTGCCACTCGATGGTCGTGGCCTGCCACGGGTTGGCGCCCACCTTCTCGCCGCGCTTGATGCTGTTGAAGAAGTTGTAGATGAAGAAGAGCTGGAAGAAGGCGAGCACCCAGGCGCCGATGCTGATGACCTCGTTCAGCCACAGGACGTCGGCGTTCATCTGGTACTGCTCGCCGCCGTCGTACATCCGGCGGTTCATGCCGGCCGTGCCCTGGTAGAGCATCGGCATGAAGACCACGTTGATGGCGACGAACGAGCCCCAGAAGTGGATCCTGCCCAGCAGGTCGCTCATCTTCCGGCCCGTCGCCTTCGGGAACCAGTAGTAGATGCCGCCGAAGAGCGCCATCAGCGTGCCCGGGGCGACCACGTAGTGGAAGTGGCCGATGACGTAGTACGTGTCGTGCAGGTGGATGTCCGGCGCGGACAGCCCGAGCGGCAGCCCCGTGAGGCCGCCGATGCCGAACATCGGCAGGAATGCCAGCGCGAAGAGCATCGGCACCGTGAAGCGGATCGACCCGCCGTAGAGCGTGATGAACAGCGCCGACAGGATGACGACGGACGGGATCGAGATGATCATCGTCGTCGTCTGGAAGAACGAGCTCATCGTCGTGCCCATGCCGGTCAGGAACATGTGGGGGGCCCAGACGACGAACGACATGAAGCCGAGGAAGACCACCGAGTAGACCAGCACGCGGTAGCCCCAGACCGGCTTGCGGGTGTTGTTGGCCAGAATCTCGGCGACGATGCCCATCGCCGGCAGGATCAGGACGTACACCTCCGGGTGGGCGAGGAACCAGAACAGGTGCTGCCAGAGCAGGACGCTGCCGCCGCCGCTCGCCTCCCACGGCGCGTCGGCGTAGACGAGCCCGCTCGGCAGGAAGAAGCTGGTGCCGGCCACGCGGTCCATGAGCTGCAGCACGCCCGCGGCCTCGAGCGGCGGGAAGGCGAGCAGCAGCAGGAACGCGGTGACGAGCTGCGCCCAGACGAAGAACGGCAGGCGCATGAAGCTCAGCCCGGGCGCCCGCAACTGGATCGTGGTGACGATGAAGTTGACCGAGCCGAGGAGCGACGACGTGATCAGGAAGATCATCCCGACCAGCCAGAGCGTCTGTCCGGTGGTGGCGAAGACCGACAGCGGCGCGTAGGAGGTCCAGCCGGAGTTCGCGGCCCCGCCCGGCACGAAGAAGCTGGCGAACATGACGACGCCGCCCAGGAAGAACGACCAGTAGCTGGCCATGTTCAACTTCGGGAACGCCATGTCGGGGGCGCCGATCTGGAGCGGCAGCACGAAGTTGCCGAACCCGCCGACGGCCAGGGGCACGACGCCGAGGAACACCATGATGGTGCCGTGCATGGCCCCGAGCTGGTTGTAGAACTCCGGCAGCATGATGCCGCCGGGCGCCCGCTCGTCGCCCAGCAGCCCGCCGATCAACGGGATCGGCGCGCCCGGGTAGGCGATCTGCCAGCGCATCAGCATCATCAGGCCGAAGCCGAACAGCAGGAAGAGGAGCCCGGTGATGGCGTACTGGATGCCGATCACCTTGTGATCGACGGAGAAGATGTACTGCCGCCAGAACGACTGCTCCTCGTGCCCGTGCTCGTGTCCGTGCCCGGCCTTCGCAGCATGCTCGGCGGTGGTCACGTCAGGCACCGTCGCGACTCCTTTCGTACCACTTCGTGCGGCCGCGCGCGCGTCCGGTCCTGCAAGCAACCGGAACGGGGCGGCCGGTCGGTGATTCGTGTCCGATTCGTCGGGCGGCACCGCTCCCGTCGCCGGGAGGGCGCCTCGCCCGCGAGATTCTATCCGGCGGGCAACGGGCGGCGCAACCCGCCGGCCGGCCGTGCGGAAGCCCACCCGCGGCGCCCGCGCGGCGGCCCGCGGGCCCTCCGCCCGGCCCTTCGTGCGGCCCGGTCGCTCGCGGAGAGCGTGGCGAGACTTGACGAAAGCCGCTGGGCCGGAGGCACCATCGTTCCGCTCATGACCCTGCGAGACACCACGGTCGTCGTCGCCCTCGCCCTCTGCGCCGCGGTCGCACCGCGCGCGGCGGCGCAGCCGGGACAACTCTCGGGCGTCGTCGTGGACGCGACGGGCGCCGTGCTGCCCGGTGCGACGGTCGCGCTGTCACCTTCTACGCCGACAACCTGCTCGACCGGTACGCGGTGACCGGCGTCCGGCAGACGCCCGCCCTCATCGGTCTCATCGAGGACGGCTTCCGGTCGCGCCGCTACTTCGCCAACGTGCTCGCCCCGCAGCGGGGGGTCTTCGGGTCCGCTACACCATCCGGTAGGGGGAGCGATCGTCGCGGGGCGCGGTCGGTCGGCTTGTCGGCGTCACGCGCGTGCCACCGGGGGTCCGTCGACCGAGAAGTCCGCCTCGGCAGCCGTCCTTCGCCGTGCCCGGAGGGCCGTTCAGGCCGGCGCCGCGCCGGCCTCCCCGGTGGCTTCGCGGATGGCGCGCCGCGCCGTGCGGGTGACGATGGTCGTGACGGCGATCGTCGCCGCCAGCCCCAACCCGACCACGGCGTAGTAGACCGGCCCGCGTTCGGGTCCGGCGTCCCCCGCCAGGCGCACGAGGTCGCCGGCCACGAACCCGGAGTACGTATAGAGGAGGGAACCCGGCAGCATGCCGATCGAGGCCGCCACGTAGTCCCGGAAGCGGACGTTCGTGAGGCCCAGGCCGTAGTTCAGCATGTTGAACGGGAAGACCGGCGACAGGCGCAGCAGGAGGACGATCTTCAGCCCCTCGCGGCCGACGGCCCGATCGATCGCCGCGAAGCGGGCATTGCCGGCCAGCCGCTGCGCGATTGCCTCCCGGGCCACGGAGCGGGCCAGCAGGAAGGCGAGCGCCGCGCCGGTCGTCGCGCCGATCATCACGTAGACGACCCCCGGGCCGAGCCCGAAGATCGCCCCGGCCGCCAGCGTCAGCACCGACCCGGGGATGAAGGCGACGGTGGCGGCGACATAGCCGAGCATGAAGACGACCGGCCCGAGCGCCCCGAGGCCGTCGACCCACGTCACGAAGCGCTCGAGGAACACGCCGAACTGCCGCCCGAGCGCCACGAGGGCGACGACGGCGACGATGCCCACGAGGACGCGGACGACGGGGAGCCGCTTCGAGGGAGTCTCTTCCGTGCTCATCGCCCGCGATCGTACCATCCCGCCCGACCCGGACGGGACCGGAGACGCGTAGCGCAGCACGGCCCCGTCCCGTCCGCGCCGTGCCCCCCGGCGGCGACGGTCGGAAGCGGCTTCTCCCGCCCGCCGGGACACCGGGCTCGGTGATACAACGGAGGGAGGGGTTCGCGAGGAGGTGGCGGTCAGCGTCTTCGATCTCTTCACGATCGGCATCGGGCCGTCGAGCTCCCACACCGTCGGTCCGATGCGCGCGGCGCGGCAGTTCGCGCAGGCCCTCGCCGCGGCGGGAGAGCTGGATCGGGTGCGCGGCGTCCGCGTCCATCTCTACGGCTCGCTGGCCGCCACCGGCCCTCTACGGCTCGCTGGCCGCCACCGGCCGCGGCCACGGCACCGACCGGGCCCGGCTGCTGGGCCTGGAAGGGGAGGCCCCCGAGGCGCTCGACGTCGACCGTCTGCCGGCGCGCGTCGCCGCCATCGCCGATGCGCGCCGATTGCACCTGCTGGGCCGCCACCCGATCCCGTTCGAGGCGCCATCCGACCTCGTCTTCGAGCGTGGCGAGCGGCTGCCCGGCCACCCCAACGGGATGCGGAACGAGTGGGAGTGGCGCCCGGAAGCGGAGGTCCGCGCCGGGCTGCTGGCCATCTGGCGGGCGATGCAGCAGTGCGTCCGGCGGGGCTGCGAACGGGAGGGCGATCTGCCGGGGCTCCACGTTCCGCGCCGCGCGCGACACCGGCCGCGACATGCAGGAGAAGTACAAGGAAACCTCCCGCGGCGGCCTCGCCACGCACGTCGTCCACGTGCCGGTCAACGTCGTCGAGTGCTGAGGCGGGGGAGGCGAGGGCGCTACCCGAGCGGATCGGTCCAGGGGTTCAGGAGCTCGATGTCGAAGGGTGCGAAATCGTCCACGTTGCGCGTCGCCAGGACGAGGTCGTTGGCGGTCGCGGTGCCGGCAATCAACGCGTCGCCGAGATGCACGGTCCGCCCCGCGCGACGGGCGTGGGCGCGGAGCCGGGCGGCGTGTCCCGCCGCCTCGCGCCCAATAGGCAGCACGCGACGGTGGAAGCCCGCGGTCAGTGCCGTGAGGGTGGCGCGCCGTGCGTCGCGCCGGCGTCCGGCCGGCATCAGGCGCACGCCGTACTCCAGCTCGTGGATGACGACGACCGAGAGCCAGAGATCGATCCGTTCGGCGAGGAACGCAGTCACATGCGGGTCCGGGGCCGGCTTCGTGACCTCCGAGACGACGTTGGTGTCGAGGAGAAACCCCCTCATTCGCCGGCGTCCCGACCCGTGGGCTGCCGATCGAACGCCTCCCAGTCTTCGTCGGTCCAGTCGGCGAACGGAACCGGACGCTCCCGCCCCTCGTGTCGGGACGGAATGTCGATTTCACCGAAGCGGGGCATGTTCTCGATCAACCATTGCCCCAGGGACTGCGTCGGCTCGTTCTTCTCGTCCCACGCCTGGGCCGGGACGACGACGAACTCCTTGCGGGTCCCGATCCGCTGCGGTCCGTCCTCCTCCGCTCGACGCAGGATCTCGGACAGGCGGGCCTTCGCCTCGGCAACAGTCCAGGCGCGCGGTGGTTTGCGTTCGTGGCTGACCGTCGTCCGTTCCTCCGCTCCGTGCCGCCCGCAGCGGCCACGCATGGACTAGTGTGGACTAGTTGTAATCCGGTGTCAAGCCCGGCGCCCGTGCCCCCCGGCTATACTCGCCCGGTGACCCGCACCTACGTCGCGGTCGTGGTCGTCGAGGTCGTGGTGCTCGCGGCCCTGTGGTTCCTCTCCCAGTACTTCGCGGCGTGATCGGGCGCCGCGGCCGCCTCCGATGCATCTCATCGACTGGACGATCATCGTCGCCTACCTCGCCTGGGTCCTCTACGACGGCGTGAAGCGCGCCCGGGGCACGGGGGCGGTCGAGGGCTACTTCCTCGCGTCGCGGTCGCTGCCGTGGTGGGCGGTCGGCCTGTCGGTGATGGCGACCCAGATGAGCGCCATCACGCTGGTCGGGACCACCGGGCAGGGCTACGACGACGGCCTCCGCTTCGTGCAGTTCTACTTCGGGCTGCCGGTGGCGATGATCATCCTCTCGGTGACGCTGGTGCCGTTCTTCCACCAGGCTCGCGTGTTCACCGCCTACGAGTACCTGGAGCGGCGCTTCGACGCGCGGACGCGGGCGCTGACGAGCCTGCTGTTCCTCGTCTCGCGCGGCCTCGGGGCCGGCGTGATCATCGCCGCCCCGGCCGTCATCCTCTCCATCGTGCTCGGCTGGAGCCTGCCGCTCACCGTCCTCGCGATCGGCATCCCGACGACGCTCTACACCATGCTGGGGGGCGTGCAGGCGGTCACGTGGGCCGACGTCAAGCAGATGGTCGTCATCATGGTGGGGGTGACGGCGGCAGTGACCGCGCTGATCCTCGGCCTGCCCGACGACATCGACCTCGAGCCGGTGCTGCACGTGGCGGGCGCCACGGAGCGGCTGCGGGCGATCGACTTCACGTTCGACCTCAACGAGACCTACACCTTCTGGTCCGGCCTCGTCGGCGGTCTCTTCCTGATGCTCGGCTACTTCGGCTGCGACCAGAGCCAGGTGCAGCGCTACCTGACCGCGAAGTCGGTCGACGCGGGACGGCAGTCGCTGCTGATGAGCGCGTTCGCCAAGATCCCGCTGCAGGTGCTCATCCTCATGATGGGGGTGCTGGTCTTCTGCTTCTACCTCTTCACCGAGCCGCCGATGCTCTTCAACACGGCGCACGAGGGGGCCGTGGCGGCGAGCGGGCGGTCGGGCGAGTACCAGGCGCTCGAGGAGGAGTTCCGTTCCGCCCACGCCGGCCGGCGGGACGATGCGACGGCGGTCGTGGCCGCGCGGCGGGCCGGGGACGCCGCGGGCGCGCGGTCGGCGACGGCGGCGTTCGTCGAGAGCGACCGGCGGGTGGTCGACGTCCGCACCCGCGCCCGGACCCTGGTGCGGGAGGTCACGGGCGACGCGGCCTACACCGACGTCAACTACGTCTTCCCGACGTTCATCACCACCCAGCTCCCGGTCGGGCTCGTCGGGCTGCTGATCGCCGCCATCTTCGCGGCGGCCATGTCGAGCATCGCGGCCGAGCTGAACGCGCTCTCGGCCGCTACCACCATCGACTTCTACCGGCGCCACTTCCGGCCCGGCGCGTCCGATGCCCACTACCTCCGGGCGTCGAAGCTCGCCACCGGCTTCTGGGGCCTCTTCGCCGCGGTGACGGCCCTCTACGCCGCCAACCTCGGGTCGCTGATCGAGGTCGTCAACCGCTTCGGATCCTTTTTCTACGGCTCGCTGCTCGGGGTCTTCGTCCTCGCCGTGGGCATGCGCCGGGCGACCGCGGGCGGCGCGTTCTGGGGTCTCATCGGCGGCATGGCGTCGGTCGCCGCGGTCGCGACCCTAACCGACGTCTCCTTCATGTGGCACAACGTGGTCGGCGTCGTCGCCGTCTGCCTCATCGGCGGCGCCAGCACGCTGCGGCGACGGGCGTAGCGCTGCGCTCAGCCCCGGTGCGACCGCCGCGACCGCGGCGCAGGCCGCCGGTGATGGACGGCCCGCGCCTCGGTGGGCGCACCGGAAGGCGAGAATCGACGCATGAGCGCGATTCTCCCGCAGGAGCTGCTCGAGCGTGATCGTCCCATGACATTCGGCCAGGACGCGATCGACGCCGCGATTCTGGCGCGGCGCCTCAGGGAATCTCCCGCGGCGCACCGGTACTTCGAGCGCGCCGGGGAGGCCGTCTACGCAGACGCGCGTGCGCTGCTCGAGTTCGCGCAGACGAAGATCTGGTTGGCGGGCGAGGCCCACCGCCGGAGGCAGTCCGCCTCGCACCCCGGCTGCTCGCGGAAGCCCGAACGCTTCTGGAGCGCGTCATCCAGCTCGACGCGTCGCCGACCCGCCACGCCTGGGCCTGGCGGGAGCTGGCGCGCACGCTCAACTGGTTGCGGGTGCCGTTCCGGGACGTCGAGAACGCCTACCGCAAGGCGATCGAGCACCTGCCGGCCGAGACGCGTTTCGCTCGAGAACTCGCGACGGTGCGCGCCTCCCGGCGGCGTAGCGGCTCGCTCAGCTCCAGCCGGTGGAGGGAATCAAGCCGTTCAGCGCCCCCATCAGATCGCGACCCCGGTGATAGCCGCGGGCGGTAATCGCCGCTGTTGCGTGTCGTGCCTGTCCCAGGTCCGCATCGGAAGCCACGCGCAGAAGTGCTCTCAGGTCCACCAGATCCTGGGGCCGTTTCTCGTCGTCACGCGACAGCACCTTGAGCGCGATCAGATGCCCGACCGTCGCGACGCGCATCGGGAGGTGGGGCAGCAGCTCCAGCGTCTCGGCCTCCGCCACGACCTCGGGCTCGATTCCCGACGACGCGAACAGGAGGTCTATGACCGTGGCCCGGGGAGTGGGCAACGGCGCCAGCCGCACGGTGGCCAGGCGGCCGACGGATTCCTGTTCGAGGACGGATGCGATGCGATAGCCTCGCGTGCGAAGCCTGAGAACCAGGGCTTCGGCTTCCGCGTCGCTACCGACTGCGACGGCGAGGTCCGCGTCGCGCGTGAACCGCGGCTCGGTCCGGGCGGAGACGGCCAGACCGCCGATCAACGCGAAGGGATGCCGGGCCTGCGCGAGGTCCTGATCGATTCGGCGCAGGGCGGCTTCGAGCGAGGTCACGCGAATCGGTCTGCAGGGACCACCCGCCGCCCCGAACCGTCACCGTCCTCCGCCCCGGGGCGGTGCCGAAGCCAGCGGACGAGCAGGCGCTCGATCTCCTCGTCGCTCGCATCGGGATGCTGCCGGCGGAGATTCTGACGCTGCAACGCTACGCCGGCGTCGAACAGATCGAGCGTCGTCCGAAACGCTTCGGCGACCGAGGCCGCCGACCTGCGAGCGTCCATGCCGGCACTGTACGGCGCAGCGACCCACCGGGCAAGCGCTCTGCGCGACAGGGTCCGCGTCGACGCCGGCACCGACGTTGCCGCGGGTGCGCCTCGCGGGCGCAACTCGGGCGGCGCGCGGCACGGAGGCGCAACGTTGTGAGCCCTACCGGGGCGCCGCGCCGGCCGTGGAGGCCGGGGAGCACGCCGCACCCTGCGCCGCGGTGAGGGCGAGCACCTGATCGGGGTGGTCCGTGAACACGGCGTCGACGCCGGCATCGATCAGCGCCTGGACCTCGGCCCCGAGCGAGTCGAAACCCGGCGCCAACTGGTCGGCGCGCAGCGTGTAGGCGTGCACGGCCAGCTCGCGCTCGTGCGCCCGCTCCACGAGGGCGGGGTCGCGGTAAATGAGGATCGCCGGCACGCCGATGGCGACCGCGTAGCCGGCGATCTCGTCGAGGCCTGCGGGTGCGAGCTGGGCCGGGGACGCGATGAGCTGCACGCGCGGCAGGTCGGTCACGAGCGCGGCGAGGGCGGCGGCGTCGAACGACTGGATGCGGACCGGGAGGTCGTAGCCGGCGAGCGCAGCGAGTACGGCTGCGCCGAGGCCGGGCTGGACGTCGGGGCTCTTCAGCTCGGGATAGACGCCGGCCCGGCGTTCGGTGGTCCGGTTCAGGCCGTCGACGAGGTCGAGGACGTCCGTCAGGCGCGGCACGCGGAACGTCGCGTGGGGGAAGCGGCCCGGCCGGCTCTCGACGACGCGCAGCCGCTCGAGCTCCGCGAACGTGAAGTCGGCCGCGTAGTACCGGCCGTCCTCGCGCGCCCGATCCGGGTAGCGCTCGGCGACGTCGGTGGTCCGATCCAGGGTGACGTCGTGCAGGGCGATGGCGACCCCGTCGGCCGTCAGCACCACGTCCGGCTCGATCCACTCTGCGCCCTGGCCATGGCCGAGCGCGTAGGCGGGCAGCGTGTGCTCCGGCAGGTAGCCCGATGCGCCGCGGTGGGCGATCACCTCGAGGCACGCTGCCCCGCCGCTCGGCGTGGCAGCCGCCGGGGCCCCGGTCTGCGCGACCGCGAGCGCCGGTGCGAGCGCGACCGCGACGGCGGCGAGAGCGAGTAGAAGCGGCGTCATCATTGGAGACTCCCCAACTCTGCGGCGTGCGCTCCGCCCGGGGGCCGCGATGGTAGGGCGAACGAAGCGCAATTCGACGCGAACGAGGCGCATTCTATACGGGTGGTACAACGCCGGCGTTGCGGGCCGCCAACGGTGCGGGCCGGTCTCAACCTCGGTCACGCTGCGCCGCGGAGGTCCGTTCGAGCAGCGCGTGCAGGCGGGGCAGTGCCAGGTGATCCTTCTCACGGCCGGCGGCACTCTTGGAGCGGATGACGTCGGCCAGCGACGCGACGAGAATCGACACGCCCTCGGCGGCGCCCATCGTGACGGCGTCTCGCTTCAGGTCGTCGTAGCCGGCTGTGCCGGCCGGTATGAACGACACATCGAGCGCGCCGGCCCGCGTCGTCAGGTTGAGGATCCCGTCCGGCCCGAGGTTGCGCAGGAATCCCGCGGATCGATCGAAGGGCAGGCCGTCGGGGACCTGGTCCGTGCGGATGCGGGCGTCGAGGGCGCGCAGTGCGGCCGCCAGGCGCTCCAGGTTGGCGGGGTCCCGGGCGGGAGCGATGTCGAGGTCGACCGTAACCCCGACATCCCCGTGCAGCACCGCCGCCATCCCGCCGATCAGGACGAAGCGCACCCCGGCGCCGTTCAGCGCCGCCAGCATGGCCTCCGGATCGAACGGTTCGTCAGCCACGCTCACGGTCCTCGATCCGGCGCCGACCGCGCAGCACGAAGCGCGCGGCGCGCGCCGCGTCGGCGAGGCGCTCGGCCGGGGTGCGGCCCAGGCTCCGGTGGAAGAGCGAGGCCGTACCGGGGTCCGGTTCGCCGAGACGGACGCGGATCTCGAAGCCGGCCGCGCGCACGAGTCGCTCGACCAGGTCCGTCGAGGGCGTTCGCGCGCCTGACTCCAGGCGGGCAATCGTCGACTGCGGGACGCCCGCCCGGCGTCCGAGCGCCGCCTGCGTGAGACGGGCGCGTTTGCGCGCCTCGCGAACGAGGTTTCGCAGAACCATGCCTGTGTATAGCCGATTGGCTATGGCGGGCGCAACCGGCATGGCACGCGGTCCCAGCCTTCGCGCGGTTGCGCCGCCGCGCCGGGATTCGATAGTATTGGATACCCGACCATTATGGTCGGCAATGGGCGGGCGAACACGAACCGCGAACCGGCGGCGTCCTCCGGGAACCCGGCGGGTCGCGCGTTCGGGCAGGAGCAGGCGCCATGGCGACCTCGACCGACAGCATCGAGCAACTCGCGAACCAGGACTACAAGTACGGCTTCGTCACCGACATCGACGCCGAGGCGGTGCCGCCCGGACTGAACGAGGAGATCGTCCGCACCATCTCGGCCAAGAAGGGCGAGCCGGCGTGGCTGCTCGAGTGGCGCCTGAACGCGTTCCGCGTCTGGCAGACGATGACCGAGCCTAAGTGGCACAACGTCCACTTCCCGCCGGTCGACTTCCAGAACATCATCTACTACTCCGCCCCGAAGCAGAAGCCGACGCTGGAGAGCCTTGACGACCTCGACCCGGAGATCAAGGCGACCTTCGACAAGCTCGGCGTGCCGATCGAGGAACAGAAGGTGATGGCCGGCGTGGCGGTCGATGCGGTGTTCGACTCCGTCTCGGTGGCCACCACCTTCAAGGACAAGCTGGCCGAGCTGGGCATCGTCTTCTGCTCGTTCTCGGAGGCGGTGCGCGACCATCCGGACCTCGTGCGGAAGTACCTCGGGTCGGTCGTGCCGGCGTCGGACAACTTCTACGCGGCGCTCAACTCGGCCGTCTTCTCGGACGGCTCGTTCGCCTACATCCCGCGGGGCGTCAAGTGCCCGATGGAGCTGTCGACCTACTTCCGCATCAACGCGGCGCAGACGGGGCAGTTCGAGCGGACGCTGCTCGTGGCCGACGAGGGCGCGACGGTCAGCTACCTGGAGGGCTGCACGGCGCCGATGCGCGACGAGAACCAGCTCCACGCGGCGGTGGTCGAGCTCGTGGCTCTCGACGACGCCACCATCAAGTACTCGACGGTCCAGAACTGGTACCCCGGCGACAAGGACGGCAAGGGCGGCATCTACAACTTCGTGACCAAGCGCGGCAAGGCACTCACGAACGCCAAGATCACGTGGACGCAGGTGGAGACCGGCTCGGCCATCACCTGGAAGTACCCGAGCTGCATCCTGCAGGGGGACAACTCGGTCGGC
>JAGWAJ010000049.1:15825-19513 GCA_021296475.1 Acidobacteriota bacterium | reverse complement strand
GCGGCGACCCGCGCGAGGGCGGCGGCGTCGGGCCGGTCGTCGGTGATGGGCACCGCCGGGCAGCCGGCGGAGCCGTCGACGAAGCCGTCCTCCGCGTCGAGCGCATCGCCGATCAGCAGGCTCCGGCCGCGGTCGCCGCTGAACACCGCCGCCCGCGTGTTCGGGTTGCGGAAGAAGAAGCCGCCGGTCACCGTCCGGCTGGCGTAGTTGGCGTGCCCGTAGGCCTGCACGCCGCTCGCGAACAGGTGGCCGAAGTTGCCCCACAGCTTGATGTTGTCGTCGATGCGCGGCGCCCCCGAGATCTGGGCCGGGTCGGCGACCGCGGAGTTTCCGGCCGCGACGAGGCGTGCCGCGTCGGCGCGCTGCACGCTGCGGCTGGTCGGGGCGCTGTTGCCGTACTCCAGGCTGAGGTTGGCGAACCCGGTCCGCCCGAGGGGCAGCCCGACGTTGCCGCTCACCGTGTAGGCGCCGCCGTCGCCGGCGCCGTAGCCGCCGGTGTGGATCTCGAAGCTGCCGCCGGACGGCGCGTCCTTGAGGAGGAAGTTCAGCACCCCCGCGATGGCGTCGGAGCCGTATTGCGCGGAGGCGCCGTCCCGCAGCACCTCCACCCGCCGCAGCGCAATGGCGGGGATGGTCGAGATGTCCGGCCCCTGCGCGCCGTCCGAAACCCCGTTCCCGATCCAGGTGATGACCGCCCCGCGGTGCCGCCGCTTCCCGTTGACCAGCACCAGCGTGTGGTCGGGGGCCAGCCCGCGCAGGTTCGCCGGCCGGATGATGCGCGCCGCATCCCCCACCGGCTGCGGGTTGACATTGTAGGAGGGCACGATAGCCCGCAACTGGTCCCCGACGTCGGTCTCCCCCTGGCTGGCGAGCTCCTCGAACGGAATGGCGTCGATCGGCGCCATCGACTCGGTCACCGACCGCGGCGGCGCCCGGCTGCCCACGACGACCACCACGTCCTCCTCGAACTGCAGCGGCTCGGGAGGTTCTTCGGGAGCATCCTGGCCTTCCGGAGAGTCCGCCGGGGTCTGCGTGGTCGGTTCGACCTGCGTGTCCTGACCGCCTGGCTCCTGTCCCGCGGGAGCCGGGGAGGGTGCGGTCTGCCGCATTCGAGTCGAGCCGGTTGCGGCCGTTCGGGTGCGCTCCCCCTCCGCGCCCGCCGCGGCGGCGTCGTTCGACTCCGCCAACAGTGTCTGGACAAGCAGCAGTGCCAGGGAAAGGGTCGGCGTCCGCCGGACAACAGCGCGCATCACGTGCGATCGGGGCCCGCGCGTTCGGAACACGTTCACGGCCTGACCGTAACTCGACCGGTCCCGCGAACACAAGGTGGCGCGCCTTGACAGGTGCCGAGTCTGTAGCTACGTTAAGGCTACAGAGAGGGGACGTACATGAGTGCAGACACGGTGGTACGGGCGCGGATCGACAGGGACACGAAGGCGCGCGCCACGGCGGCGCTGCAAGCCATGGGCTTGTCCGTGTCCGATGCGATCCGTCTGCTGCTGCTGCGTGTGGCGGACGAGAAGCGCTTGCCCTTCGCGGTTCACGTGCCGAACGCCACGACCGTCAAGGCGATGCAGGAAGTGGCGGCCGGGAAGGGGAAGCGCTTCGGTAGCGCGGACGACCTGTTCCGGGACCTCGACCTCTGACATGCTCGCCCCGGTTCGGTCCGCGCAGTTCAAGCGCGACGTGAGAAGGGCCGGGAAGCGAGGCCGGGACCTGACCAGGCTGCGGGCGTTGCTCGCGACGTTGCTCGCGCAGGAACCGCTGGCCGCCAAGCACGGGGATCTTCCGCTGCGCGGGATCTGGAAGGGCTATCGCGAAGCGCACGTCGCACCGGATTGGATTCTGATCTATCGCATCGAGGGAGACGAGTTGCGACTGATTCGCACCGGCTCGCACGCCGATCTCTTCCGCGAGTGACCCCACGCGGGTCGCACCCAACGGCGGGGCCCACAGCGACGGGCTATGAGACCCCCGGCAACACCTTTCCGGACCCCTTACGCGACGATCTGCGGAATCGGTACCCCGTGGACGTCCGTCAGGCGCATGTCGCGGCCGTTGTAGCGGTACGTCAGGCGCTCGTGGTCGATGCCCAGCAGGTGCAGGATCGTCGCGTGGAGGTCGTGCGGCGAGACGCGCTGCTCGGCCGCCTTGTAGCCGAACTCGTCGCTGGCGCCGATGACCTGGCCGCCCTGGATGCCGGCTCCGGCCATCCAGCCGGTCATGGTGCCGGGGTTGTGGTCGCGGCCGACGCCGCGTTGCGAGATCGGCATGCGGCCGAACTCGGCGTGCCAGACGAGGAGCGTCGAGTCGAGCATGCCCCGGGCCTTGAGGTCCGTCATGAGCGCCGAGATGGGCAGGTCGGTCTCCTTGGCGTGCATGCTGTGCGCGTCCCAGGTGTCGGTGTTCTGCTGGCCGATGCCGCCGTGGAAGAGCTGCACGAAGCGGACGCCGCGCTCGACGAGCCGCCGCGCCATCAGGCACTGGCGGCCGAACGGCTCGGTGACCGGGTCGTCGAGACCGTAGAGCTTCTTCGTCGCCTCCGACTCGGCCGACGTGTCGACCGCTTCCGGCGCGCAGCCCTGCATCCGGTACGCGAGCTCGTAGGACGAGATGCGGGCCGCCAGCTCCGAGTTGCCCGGGTTGTTCGCGAGGTCGATGTCGTTCAGCTTCGCCAGCGTGTCGAGACGTGCGCGCTGCTGGTCGGCGCTCATCCCCTCGGGCGGGGCAAGATCGACGATTGGATCGCCGACGGCGCGGAACAGCGTCCCCTGGTAGGTGGCGGGCATGAACCCGGCGCTCCAGTCGTTGGGTCCGCCGAGCGGGCCGCCGCGGTGGTCGTTCATCACGACGTAGGCGGGCAGGCTCGCGGCCTCCGAGCCGAGGCCG
Organism: Acidobacteriota bacterium; assembly: GCA_021296475.1. Lineage (GTDB taxonomy): Bacteria > Acidobacteriota > Vicinamibacteria > Vicinamibacterales > UBA8438 > JAGWAJ01. The sequence goes on along the minus strand of JAGWAJ010000049.1, from coordinate 16,624 downwards.
TAGGTGACCCACGACCCGACGCTGGGGAAGCCCATCCGGATCTGCCCGCTCTGCATCTCGTAGGTGGCCTGGATGTGGTCGTTCGAGCGGCCGTACAGCGACCGGATGAACGCCATCTCGTCCACCTTGCCCGCGAGGTGCGGGAAGATCTCCGAGACCTCAATGCCGCTCTCGCCGTGCCGCTGGAACTCGAACGGGCTCGGCATCAGAGGACCCGGGTGCCCCTGGCGGACCACCACCGATTCGGCCATCGGCTGGCCGGCGTACTGCTTCAGCGCCGGCTTCGGGTCGAAGGTGTCGACCTGGCTGACGCCGCCGCTCATGAAGAGCGATATCACCGCCTTGGCGCGGGGCTCGAAGTGCGGCGCCCGCGGCGCGAACGGGTTGCCCGGGATCGGCGCCTCGCACGTGTCGGACTGCGCCGCGCCGGCGGCCAGCAGCCCCTGCCGCGTCAGCAGGTCGGCCAGCGCCACGCCGGCGATGCCGCCCCCCGACTGGAACAGGAAGTCGCGCCGCGACCAGAACGTCCGCTTCCGGCAATGGTGGTGGTGATCGGACATCTTCGTTACCTCGCGCGTCTACCTCGGGGCTCGCCTCGCGCCGGAGCCTGCGCCGCTGAGCGTCGGTGGCAGCACAGCGTGCCCGCGCAGACTCCCAACGCGCCCGCGAGGGCGCGCTATCTCAGGTACAGGAACTCGTTCAGGTTCATCATCACGTGCGTGAAGTCGACCAGCGACTGCTCGGCGACGAGCCCGCGGGCGATCTCCCGCTCGGCCTCGGTCGGCTTTCGCGTCAGCGC
>JAGWAJ010000049.1:588-15702 GCA_021296475.1 Acidobacteriota bacterium | reverse complement strand
CGCGCCGCTGCCGTCTGGTTCTGATCCGGCAGGTCGAAGGTGTCGAAGAACGGGAAGCCCAGCGAGCGACGCCGGAAGACGTAGACGCTGCGGCGCCAGACCTCCGGACGGTCCGGCTCCTCGCACCAGATGCCGGTGGCGGGGGCCGTGATTCGCCGGCCCGGATCGGGATTGCCGCACCAGAATCCCTTGCCGTCCGACTGGTACAGGATGTCGGCCGGAATGTGCGGGAACACCGGCGGGCCGCCGACGGTCAGGTCGATGCCGCCGCTGACCGTCATGATGGCGTCGCGCAGGATCTCGGCCTCGATGCGCTGGGGGCGGTAGCGCCACAGCAGGTTGTTCTCGGGATCGGCGGCCGCGCTCGCTTCGTGGGGGAACGAGGACGCCATCCGGTAGGCCTCCGACGTCATCAGCAGCCGGTGCATCTCCTTGATGCTCCAGCCGCGGTCCACGAACTCCACCGCCAGCCAGTCGAGGAGCTCCGGGTGCGTCGGCGCGTCGCCCATCCGGCCCAGATTGTCGAGCGTGCGGACGATGCCCCGGCCGAAGTGGTGGTGCCAGATGCGATTGACGGCGACGCGCGCCGTCAGCGGGTTGTCGCGCGACGCGATCCACTCCGCAAGGGCCAGGCGCCGGCCGGACGTGCGCCCGTCGGGACGAGATATCTCCGTCGGGGGATCGCCGTAGGTAGCGGCGGTCAGGAAGCCCGGCGACATCTGCGAGCCGGGGCTGAACGGGTCGCCGCGAATGAGAAAGTGGTTGGGCGGGGCCTCGTAGGCCGGTCCGCCTTCTTCGTACAGATAGGATCCCTCGACGTCGGGCGGCGTGCGGCACTCCGGGCAGCCGATGACGTTGTCGCCCGGGCCGTCCGGCGCGAAGCGGTAGTCGCCGTCGGTGACGATGTGGGCCATCGCCGGCGCGGGCGGCCGCTGCTCCTCGAGCGCGGCAATCTCCCCTCGCAACTCGTCCACGCGCGCCTTGTCGTCCGGTGTCAGAGCGGCCGCGACCTGCCGGCGCGGGGGGTTGAGGGTGAGCACCTGCGCAGCGAGGAGCTGCTCGCCGGGGGTGCGCTCCGCCTCCGGCTTGAAGGCCGCCGCCTGCACGTTCTCCGGGAAGCGCTCGCGGATCATCGTCGCGCGAAGCTCCTCGCGGTACGGCGCCTCGATGGCGCTCACCCGATCGCGCAGCGGCTGCTGCCGCTCGTCGATGGCCCGCATCGCCTCGAAGTAGGGGTCGAGCAGCGGGTAGTCGATCTCGACGTAGCCGAAGATCGACGCCTGCATGCTGTAGTAGTCCTTCTGCAGGATCGGATCGAACTTGTGGTCGTGGCAGCGGGCGCAGTGGACGGTCATCCCGAGCACGCCGCGGCCGACCGTGGCCAGCACGTCGTCCAGGTAGTCGTGCCGGCGCTCCGGGTTGTCCTTCTCGCGGAAGTTGACGCGCGGGCCGGCTCGCAGGAAGCCGGTGGCGATGCGCGTCTCGTCGGTCACGTGGTCGAGCTCGTCGCCCGCGAGCTGCTCGCGCAGGAACTGGTTGTACGGCTTGTCGTCGTTGAAGGCGTCGATGACGTAGTCGCGGTAGCGCCAGGCGTTCGGGCGGACGTAGTCCTGCTCGAATCCGTCGGTGTCGGCGTAGCGCGCCACGTCCAGCCAGTGCCGGCCCCAGCGCTCCCCGTAGTGGGGCGAATCCAGCAGCTCGTCGATCAGCCGCTCCCAGGCGCCCCGCCCGGTGTCGGCCAGGAACGCCTCGACCTGCTCGGGCGTCGGCGGCAGGCCGACGAGGTCGAGATACGCGCGCCGCAGCAGGGTCAGACGGTCGGCGCGGGGGGCGGCGCTGACGCCGGCCTCCTTCCGGGCGGCCTGCAGGAAGCGGTCCACCGGGTGGTCGAACGCCTTCGAGGCCGGCACCGGAACCCGCCGCGGGTGCCGGAACGCCCAGTAGTCGCGGGCCCCCGGCGGCAGCTCGTCGTTCTCGAGCGCGGCCAGCGCGTCGGCGGCGCTCGTTGCCGCATCGGTGTCCCAGTGCGCGCCCTCGTCGATCCAGGTGCGGAACGCCGCGAGCTCCGCGTCGGTCAGCGCATCGCCGCTCATCGGCATCGACGGCTGGTCGAGGCCGGCCACCATGCGGAACAGCCGGCTCTCCTCGGCCCGGCCGGGCACGAGGGCGGGACCCTGCGTGCCGCCCGCGAGAGCGCCCTCGCGGGTGCTCAGATCGAGGTCGGAAAGCTGCGCCGCCTCGCCGTGGCAGTTCCAGCAGCTCCGTTCCATGATCGGCCGGATGTGGTCGGAGAAGGTGACGGGGCCGGTCTGGGCCCCGGCCGCCGCGGCGAAGCCCGCGACAGCGGCGGCGGTCAGTCCGATCACGACGGATGGTCTGGCGATCCGCATCGTTCCCTCGCTACTGCCGGGGCGCCGGCAGCGACAGCTTGCTCGCGTAGTCGGGATCCTCGGCGTAGCGCGCATTGTGCAGGATGTTGCGCAGGCCGTGGTTGCCCTCGTGGCAGGCGTACTCGTAGAGCGCCTGATCGGTCTTCGTCATCGGCACCAGCGCGGTCCAGTCGCGGGTCCAGGTGGCCGGATCCGACAGGGTGACGGCGTAGTGGACGGTGTTCGGGCCGACCCGCGTGAACCGCTCGACGAGGTGGAGCCCGGCGGTCGATCCGCGGAACGCGCTCTTCGGCGAGAAGTTCACGGTCTCGACGACGAGCGTGTCCCCCTCGTAGTAGCCGCGGGAGTCGCCATGCCACTGCGGCACGGCGTCGCTCAGGTGCGGGCGCCCGTCGAGCGGCACGATCCGCGCGTCGTGGATCATCTCGTTCACGATCGCGACGTGCGTCGGCGTCTGCAGGATCTGGACGTTGTTGTTGTAGGCGCCGGGCAGGCGCGGCATGCCGAACGTGAGGCAGCGTTCGGTGAGCCCGCGGTCCTCGACCGCGTGGTCCGGATGTGCGCGGCGGCGCTCGGCCCGCGCGGCGGCGCGGCGGCGCGCCTCGTCGGTCACCGCCGGCAGCCGGCCGTCCGGCGAGTCGACCAGCAGCGACGTGCGCCGATCGTCGGTCAGGTCCCGCCCGTAGTCCAGCCACCACTTGGCGTGGACGCTCGGGGCGCGGTCGTAGTCGTCGAGCAGCGCACTCTGGCGCGCCTCGTAGGCGGCCGCCTCCTCCGCCGTCAGCGTTTCCTTGCCGGCGAACTCCTGCGGCCGCTGCAGCGGCGTCAGGGTCCGGTAGTCCCAGACGCCCTGCAGATCGGCCGCGCCCCACGCCGTGCGCGGAGGCGTCCAGTCCGCGGCTGCGGCTCCCGCAGCCGACTCGGCCGGCACCGCGAGTTCCGTCCCTGCCGACGACTGCGCCGCCGTCGAGCCGGACTGCGCCCCGGCGCCCGCCGGCCACCCGAGCAGCATCGCTGCACCGACCGCAAGGGCTGCCCGCAACGCAGGAAGTGCTCGACCCAATCCATCCGTTCTCATTCGCTGCCTCGCTTCGTCTTGCCGGACCGCCGCTCGCACGACGCCCGGCGACCTCGCCGCTAGAACATCGCCACCGGATTGGCCGGGCTGCCCGTCCCGCGCGCCACGTTCAGCGGCAACAGCATGAACAGGAACTCGTTCCGGCCCTCCTCGGCGCACGCGGCGGCGATCGGCTCCAGCCGCGCGTTGTCGAGCAGGGCGACGCCGAAGTTGAAGAGCACGCCGTGCACCGGCCAGGCGAGGTCGGACGCGCCGAGACCGGCGTCCATCAGGTCCCAGCCGAGGAGTGCGACGTCGTGGTCGCGGATGAACTCCGCGCAGCTCGGGTGGAGGCCCGGGCCGCCGAGGGCCTCGCCGGGGGCGCTGTCGGTGTACGACTGCCAGCCGCTGTGCACCAGAAGCGCGTCGCCGGGCTCGACGGTGACGCCCTGCGCGGCGGCGATCGCCTCGAGCTCCTCCCCCATCACCGGGTTGTCGACGGTCACGTGCGGCTCGCCCCGGTGCCGCGGCACGTCGAGCAGGACGCCCTTCGTGATGATGCCGTTGCTCCAGTGCGTGATGGAGCCGAAGTTGGCGCCCTGCGTCGTCACCTCGACGTCGGGGTCGCGACCCTGCCACATGCCGTCGCCGTCCCAGATGTGGCAGAGGGAATCGATGTGGGTGACGACGCCGCCGTGGTAGATGAACCCGAGGTAGTCGACGACGAAGCCGCCCGGCCCGCCGAGCGAGCCCTTCTGCATGAAATGCTGCGGCGGTTCGAAGACGCGGCTCAGGGATACGGTGCGCCCACTGCGGACGAGCTGTGCCGCCGCGGCGCGCTTCTCGGGTGTGATCAGGTTGACGGCGCCGACCTGGTCGTCGTCGCCCCAGCGGCCCCAATTGCGCCGGTTGCGGTACATCGCGCCGTAGTCGGTGCCGCCCGCGGGGGCCTGCGCGGCCGGAGACGCCGCGGCGGACGACGCAGCAGCGCGCGCGCGAGCGTGCTCCTTCGTCAGGTGGCGCTTGAGCAACTCCGGCGGCGAGAACGTCTCGACCGCGGTCGCGGACTCCGCCCCGGGCTCGGCCGGTCCGGCCCAGGCACCCGCCGGCCGCGCCAGCACCGCGCCGCCGGCCGCCGCCGCGTGCATCAGGAATCGCCGTCTGGAAGAGGCCATGGCGCCATCCTTTCCTCTCTAGTCGACACACGGAGCCCGAACGGGGAACGTCCGGACCCCGACACGCGATTCTACCGCTTCACGACGATTTCGTAACGGCCTCGACCGCGAGCCCGCGAAAGCTCTCCGTCGGACGCCGCACCCGGTGCTCCGCGGGCCGCCGCACGCCAGTGATCGCAACCAGCCCGTCCTCCAGTCTCTGCTGCCCGTCGAACCCGCGCGCGACCTTCGCATCCAGCCCTTCGGCCGCCAGCAGGTCCGCAATCTCGGCCGCGTCGACGAGGACGTTGACGTGCCGCTCGTCGTCGCGCTGCCACGCCCCGTCCCCTGCGCGCACGAAGGTCGTGATGTCGCGGACATAGGTCGTTGAATCGGGAGAGTCGAACGCGACGAACATGGCCCAGTCGCTCCTGACCACCGCCACCGGCGCCTTGCCGTCCCGCGCCGCGCGGTAGCTCCGGTCGAGCAGATCCACGGCCAGCACGCCTCCGGGGCGGAGCGCGGCCGCGACGGCCCGGAAAGCGCGCTCCACGGACCGGAGGTCCGGCAGATAGCTCAGCACGTGCCCCACCGAGACCACCGCGTCGGCCGCGGGCAGCGGGTCGTCCGGCAGCGCCAGGCGCCGCACCGCCTCCGCGTCCGGCACGGCCTCCCGCGCCAACGCCACCATCGCCGGCGAGGCGTCGGTCGCGATGACGCGGTGACCGGCGGCCACCAGATGCCGGGTCAGCGCCCCCGACCCGCATCCCAGCTCCAGCACCACTCCGCCACGCTTGCGCACCGGCGCCAGCCGGGCCAGGATGCCGGGCGCGCAGGCGTCCGCATGGCCGGCGAAACCCTCGTCGTGGACGCGGGCGAGGGCCGGGCGATAGTAGTCGCCTCCCATGTCGTCTAGCCGTGGCTTCGCCAGGATCCTATCCGGCGCGACCTGCCCGCTCCCCGCGGGCCGCCCGGCGCGGCGCGCATGCCCGCGAACAGGCTCCGGTGCCCTTCGACGATGCGCTTCTCCGCCGCCGTGTCGACCCCGAGACTGGCGTCGCCCCGTTCGAACGTGCCGCCGAGGAGGATCCCGTCCGAGCGCGGGAACATGTACAGCCCGCCCTGCACGACGATGTAGTCGACCTCGGGCTGCGGAAACAGGATCGTGAGCTGCCCCTTCGCCGGCACGAGCTGATCGTCGCCGAACAGCGCGCCCGCCCCGAGCCCGGTGCAGTTGACGACGACCCGCTCGGGAATGCGCTCCGCCACCTGCCGCCGGTCGCGCAGCTCGCCCGCCACGACCGTGCCCCCGGCGATGCGAAAGTCGCGCAGCAGGGCGTTCAGGTAGATCGCCGGCTCGATCAGCATCGTCCGGATGCGGTTCGCCGCGCGCGCCGCAAAGGGGTGCTCGTGCGGCTCGAGGTCGGTCGAGCTCGCGTAGACGTCCGGCAGCAGATCGACCAGCCAGCTCGACCCAGGCTCGTCCGCCAGGTAGTAGTTGTCGATCCAGCGGACACCGTAGCCTGCACCGACGAAGTCCTGGTAGTGGCGATAGGCGATCCGGCTCGCCCGCGCGAACTGCTCCACGAATGCGGGCGTTGCGACGGCGCGGTCGAAGACCGACGACGGCGTCCACTGCCCGCCGGCGACGTTGGAGGTGGTGCGCGGCGGGAGGTCCCGCGCGTAGATGGTGACCGCCCAGCCCCGGCGCTGGAGCAGACGGGCCGTGGCGAGCCCCACCACCCCGCAGCCGAGCACGGCGGCGCGGCGCTCCTGCCCGACGGCGCCGGCCTCCGCCTCCCGGACCGCGAGCTCGGCCGTGCCCCACGACAGGGTGATGCCGCCGCCCCCATGACCGTAGTTGTGGACGATGAGCTGCTCGCCCTGCCGCTCCGCGCGCAGCACGAAGCCGGCGGGGCGGAACGGGCGCAGGCCGACCACGCGCCGGATGATGCGATCCCAGGCGACGTCGACCGGGGCGAGGACGGGGCCGCGCTCCGCGGGTGCACCGGGGGGCGTGCTCCGCCCGGCGCACGCTGGCGCGACCGCGGCGCCCAGCAGCGCGCGTCCGCCCCAGCGCAGGGCGTCGCGCCGTGTGAGGGGTCGCCGTGCGGGCTCGCTACCTCCAGCCGGGCTGGACATGAGATCAACCTGCCGACGGAGAGCCCGTCGACCGCGCGCGGCAGGGCCGGACGGGCGGCGCGGCGGACCGCGCCGGACGATGCTGCACGCACGCCCCGGGGACGTCCCCGTGCGGACGTATACTACCCGTTCGGCGCCGATCCCCGCCGTTGTCGACGCGGCCGAACGGGCCCACGGCAGCGGTCCCGAGCTTGGCGTCCATTGCGGGAAGAACACGCGGGAAGAACACGATGGATGACGGGGTGACATGGACGTCGTGATCCGCACCGCCTCGCCCGACGATGCGACGGCCATCGCCGGCGTGCACGCGACGAGCCTGCGGGCGTCGTCGACCGAACTGCTGCCCGCACATCTCGCTCCTCTCGTGCTCGCTCCTCCCGACGCCGCGCCGCGGGCTCGGGCGTGGCGTCGCTGGATCGAACGCACGCGGACCAGCACGTTCGTATCGCTCGTCGGCGGCTCGGTCACGGGCTTCTGCACGCTGCATCCGGCTCCTGGCGCGGGCGGCGCCGAGTCGGACCGCGCGGACGGGGACGGCGAGGCGGGCCGCGCGGACGCGGGGGGCGCCGGCGCCCCGGGTGCCCGTGGCGAGATCGCGAGCTTCTACGTGCTGCCCTCCGACTGGCGCCGCGGCACAGGGCGCCGGCTGGGCGAGCGAACGCTGGCCGAGGCCCGTGCCCGCGGCTTCGCGGAGATCGTGCTCTGGGTGCTCGAGACCAATGCGCGGGCCAGGAGCTTCTACGAGGCGCTGGGATTCCGCCCCGACGGCGAGTCGAAGGTCTTCCTGGAGCGTCCCTACGGGTCGTGGCGAGAGCTCCGCTACCGGAGGGCCGTGTAGATGCCGACCGCGTCACTCCTCGACGAAGCGCTCGAAGCCTGGACCGACGCGCGTCGCGGGGTCATCGCGGAGCTCCGGAGCATCCCGCCCGGACAGATCGACTACCGCCCCGAGCCGGGAGCCCGCTCCGTGGCCGAGCTCGTGCAGCACGTCGTCGACACCGCCCTGATGTGGTGCGTCGAGCTCTCCAACCCCGACGGCGACTTCACCCGCATGAGCTTCGGGGAGTTCATGGAGGCCTACGGCACGCCGGCGTCGAAACGCCCCGTCGACCGGAGTGGTCTCGTCCGGCTCCTGCGCTCGACCCACGCGGCCGGGGCGCGCCGGCTCCGGCACGTCGGCGAGGTGGGGATGCTGCAGACCATCCGCCGCTTCGACGGCGAGTCCGGCACGCGCCTCGCCTGGCTGCAGCACGGCATCGCCCACGAGGAGTACCACCGCGGCCAGCTCGCGCTCTACGTCCGCCTGCTCGGACGCACGCCGGCGCTCACCCGACTGATCGAGGGAAGCTGAGAACTCGCCACGATTCGAACGGAGGCGGGCCCGCGGCCGACTCGAGTTCGCGTGTGCGACCCGCCCGGGATATCGGAACGACTCCTCTGCTGCCGCTTCGACCACAGAACTTGCCGTTCACGCGGATTTTCCGCAATAATCGCGTCATGAGTGCAGTCGCTGGCGGATCTTCTGCGCAGAGCGCTCTACTTGCCTTTGGGGCTCGAAACGTCCGTTCCTACTGGGACGAGGTGCACTTCTCGCTCGTCGGAACCAGGCTGTCTGACGCACAGGTCCTCCGCAATCTGAGCATCGCTGGAACTCGCACACCCGTGGGCGTGCTGCCGGCCGCTGGTATCTTTGGCGCGAACGCGTCCGGGAAATCGACTGTGCTGCGCGCTATGGCAGACATGCGCGCCGTCGTACTCGGCTCATTCCGTCAGGGCGATCAACAATCGAAGATCCATAGACGCCCGTTCCTCCTTCACAAAGCGGGAGCTGAACGCCCTTCTCGTTTCGACGTCGACTTGGTCCTGGGGGGAGTACGCTGGCAGTACGGCTTCGAGATAGACGACCAACGCGTGCTCGGTGAGTACGCCTACTATTATCCCAAGGGCCGTCAGGCCCTCGTTCTTCGTCGTGACGAAGGCGGGCGACTCGAGTTCGGACCTACATATCGTTCCTCCGGACACACCCTTGCACGCCTCGTCCGGAGTAACGCGCTTCTGTTGTCGGTCGCCGGTGCCGCCGCGGACGACTCCACCGGCAAGGGCTTGCACATCACCTCCTTGATTGGTCCGTTGTTCGGCTGGTTCCGCACCAGTCTCCGTCTAATGGAACCCCGCAACAAGGAGCCGCGCATTACGATCACCGCCGATCGGATGCGATCTCCGGAGGCACGAGGCGATGTCCTGGCTTTGCTCCAAGCTGCCGACCTGGGCATAGCCGACATGGAGAGATTCCAGCCCGATCTCGATCCCAAGGCTGCGGAACTGCTGAAGCGGGCGTTTCGCATCATCGAAGGACACGGGGACACACCGGGAGAAGGCCAAGAGGAGAAGATCGTAATCGGCGAGTTGGTCCGACTGAAACACATGGGGCGAGACGGCCCCGTGCTGATCGACCCGGAGCACGAATCACAGGGAACGCTCATGTGGGTCAGCTTGATAGGACCCGTGCTTGAGGCACTGGAAGGCGGCGCGACCGTGTTGCTCGACGAACTCGACGCCAGTCTGCATCCCCATTTGGCGCAGCGACTCATTGGCCTGTTCCAAGACCCGTACACCAATCCGAACTGCGCACAGCTCGTTTTCAGCGCGCACGATGTCACCATCCTCGGGGACAGCGCTCAACGGACGCTCGGTCGTGATCAGATTTGGTTCGCGGAGAAAGAGGGTGACGGCACGACCGCCCTCTACCCGCTTGCGGATTTCCGGCCGAAGGGCGATGAAGCCGTAGGGCGACGGTACCTCCAGGGACGCTACGGAGGCGTTCCTGTGCTCGACCCGGCGGAGTTCCGACGGATTACGAACCCGACTCGCTCATGACGCGCCCATCGAGCCGGCGTCCGAGGCGCCGTGTGGCGCAAAAGAAGACGCGACGCGTGATCCGTGTCCTCACCGAAGGTGAGATCACGGAACCACAGTATCTCACTGCATGGGCGCGTCGCAATCGCAGCCACGTGCGACTCGAGATCTCTGATCGAGGGGTGACACCGAAGACCCTCGTCGATCGTGCGAGGGGGCACGTGCGAAGAAACCGACCTACGAAGCGCCGCACGCCGGACTATGACGAGATCTGGTGCGTGTTCGACACCGACGAACACCCTAACTTACCGCAAGCCGTAGAGGAAGCGCGGCAAGGCGGGATCGAGGTCGCGGTCTCCAACCCGTGCTTCGAACTCTGGCTGGTGCTACACGCTCACGCGCAAACCGCTCACATCGATCGCCACCGGGCGCAGCAGCGGTCCGCCGAACTGGGGCTCTCCCACGACAAGGCGATTCCACAAGACGCTCAGAACACGCTCATCGACACCTTCGAGACCGCAAAGCAGCGCGCAATCGACCTCAGTGAGCGTCATGCCGGCAACGGTTCACCACCCCGAACGAACCCAAGCACAGATGTGTGGCGACTCGTGGACCGCCTCCGGAACACGAAGTGACCGGAACCGAGCCGTAACCGTTCGGGAATGCGATGCCCGCGTCCCTACGCCTGCGCGAACCGGAGGCCGAGCACGGTCTTCATGTCTGAGACCGGCTCCTCTTCCACGATGCGCCGGGCCTCGTCCAGCGTGAAGACGCGCGGCTCGAGCACCTCGTCCGCGTCGAGCTCGTGGCCGGACGCGGCGGCGAGTCCCGACAGGCGGTAGAAGATCATCTGCTCGTCGCAGTAGCCCGGCGACGGGTAGAACGCGCCGATCCGCTCGACCGTCGACGCGCTCCGGCCCGTCTCCTCTGCGCACTCTCGCCGCGCCGCAGCCAATGGATCCTCACCGGGCTCGACATTGCCCGCCGGGAGCTCCCAGAGCCAGCGGTCCACGGCGTAGCGGTACTGGCGGACCAGGATCACGCAGTCCGGGTCGGGCATTGGCACCAGAATGACCGAGGCCGGGTGGCGGACGACATCCATCGTCGTCTCGCGTCCGTTCGGCAGCCGGACCCGATCGCTCCTGATCTCGAAGACTCGCCCGTCGTGAACGCCACGGCTGTGGATCGTGGTCGCGGTACGTTCCTGCATCCGTCTTCCTTCTCCTTCCGTCTTCTTCTCCTTCCGCCCGCGGCCGAGGGCTGATGGAGGTGTAGGCGAGGGTCGTCGGGCGGGACGAGGAGGCGCGGTCGACCGGGATGCGGTGACCAGAGCGCGTGGACGCCGGCGGGCCGCCCGCCGGCGATGCGACGGCGGACGGGCCGCCGCATCGCCGGGACGGTCAGTCGAACCGGCCGTCAGTCGAGGGAGAAGGGGTAGATGATGAGCTGGTTGGTGTTGAGCTGTGGAATCAGCACCCGGCTGCGACCCACGTCGATGCCGATGTCGGCGGCCGGGGTGTCGGTGACCACCTCGCTGACGGCACCCGCCGGGTCGATCCGGTAGACGGCGTTGCCGCCGAAGCTCGAGACGAGCAACGAGCCGTCCGCGGCGACGACCACGCCGTCGAGCTGCCCCTGCGGAAGCTCGGCCAGGGTCGTGAGACTTCCGTCCTCGCCGACGATCGAGACGATGTTCGAGCCGATCGGGGCCAGCACCAGCCCCTGCGGCGCCTCGACGACGCCGTTCGGGAGCATCAGAGCGTCGCCTTCTGCGATCGCCTGCGGCTGGCCGTCGGCGTCGAAGCGGTAGAGGGCGGCCGTGCCGGTGGGCGTGAAGCCTCCCGGTCCGATCGAGATGCCGGTGTCGGTGACGTAGACGGTGCCGTCGGCCCCCACCGCGAGGTCGTTCAGGAAGCCGGCGCCCGGCACCTCCCACGCGTCGAGCGGGGCGCCCGTGGTGCGGTCGAACGAACGGACGGTGTCGATGTCCGCCACGTAGAAGCGGTCGCCGTGGACGGCGCTCCCCTTCGGGGCGTGGAGGGTCACCGCCGGATCCTCCCCGTCGATCCACTTCAGATGCGTGATCGTGCCGTCGGGCGAGATGCGCGAGATGAACCCGTTGTCGTCGACGTCGCCGGGGCCGCCGTTGATGTTCGACACGAGATAGACGTCCGCCTCCGGGTCGTGGACCGCGGATTCGGGGGTGGCCATGCCCGTGACCACGACCGGCTCCTGGGCGTGGATCGACGGCGCGACAAGCAGGATGGCCGCCAGGGCGAGGGCGGCACCGTGGAAGGCTCGGGCGGTGCGGTGGATGGTCATGACTGTCCTGATCTCCGGGGATTACGAGGGAACGGCGGGTTGTCGCGCGCCCGGCCTTTGCGCGCGGGCCCGCGAGGTCACGCGGCGGATCTTCCGTGAACGTCTGCCGCAAGTCAATCGGCCGGGCAGCGGCGAGTCGCACCAACGGCAGCATCCCGGTGTGAGACCCGCGCGCCCCGCCGAAGCGCCCGCGGCAGCCGGGCTACTCGAGCCGCGCCCAGAGGATGGTGCTCTGGCCCTCGCGCCCCTCGGCGTCGACGCCGACCGGGGGCCGCAGCGACAGGTGCGTGTCGGTCAACTCGTAGAACCGCTGCGCGTCGGTGCCGCTCTGGCCGGGGTCCTCGTTGCCGATGCGGTGGTGCACGAGGTAGCTCTCCTCCTCGTTCACCGAGAAGGGGCCGAAGTAGCTGCCGTAGCTGAGGACGGTCGCCAGCGCCTCCTCGGCCGTCGGCTCGTCGCCGGCGTACGGCATGCGGCCGGGCCGCATCAGGTGCACCGACATGTGCCCGGACGGGGCGTACATGATGTAGGCCGTCTCGTACTGGTCGACCTCGACCGGCTCGCCGTCCGTCGTCTGGCGCGAGATCGACTCGACCCGGTAGGCCCCGAAGAGCCGCCGGTGCGTGTCCGTGAGCTCGGCCTCCGGCAGGGCGGGCAACCGCTCCCAGGTGATGAACGACCTCGCGCCGTCCTCGCTGGCCGGAGGCTGCAGGATGAGGTTGTCTCCCTCGAACGTGAAGAAGCGCTGGTAGTCGCTCCCGGCTCCGTCCGGGTTGAGGCTCCCTTCGAGGTGGTGGGTGACGTACCCCTCCGCCTCGTTGACCGTGAAGCGCCCGAAGTACGAGGCGTAGCTCCCCATCTGGGCCAACGCCTCCTCGGCCGTCGGCCCGCCCTCGGAGTACGGCTCCCGGTCGGACTGCATCAGGGCCACGCCCATGTAGCCGGCCGGGTCGTACATGATGTAGCCGACGCGGTCCTCGAGCGGCTCGCCGATCAGCTCGCCGTCGGCATCCCGGCGCTCGCTCCGCACCAGCGACCACGCGCCGGCGAACCGCTCGTTCGGGTTGGGGGCTTCCATCTCCGCCGCCGGCGGCTCGACGGGTTCACTCCCCCCGCAGGCGAACGACACGCCGAGGGTGAGAGCGACCGTCGCGAGCAACGCGAATCTGGTGGTGCGCATCGTTGTCCTCCCGACCCCGGGAAGCGCCGGCGGGCGGACCGGCGAGCCGAAAGTCAAGCGTGGCGGCATCTTAGCGTGAGAACGAAGGTGCCCGCCACCGGCCCGCGGCTGCTCACTCGCTCTCCCCGCCGTCGCGATCGACGCCGCGCTGCGCGACGTCCGGCGGCGCGGCCGCCGCGTGGTCGTCTCGCGCGGGCAGCCGCCCGGCCTGTTGCAGGGCACGCCGCAGGAGGAAGTCGATCTGGCCGTTGACGCTCCGCAACTCGTCGCCGGCCCAGCGCTGCAGCGCGGCGAGCACCTCCGGCTCGGTTCGCAGCAGGAACGGCTTGCGCGCAGCCATCGTGATGACCTCAGGGCTCGCGGGCTCGGTTCCCCTCTCGCGTGGACCCGACCACCGGCTACTGGTGCAGCGTGCCGGTGTTGACGACCGGCTGCGTCGCCTTGTCGCCGCAGAGCACGACCAGCAGGTTGCTGACCATGGCCGCCTTGCGCTCCTCGTCGAGCTCGACGATGTTGCGGCTGGACAGGCTGTCGAGCGCCATCTGCACCATGCTGACCGCCCCGTCGACGATGCGGCTGCGCGCGGCGATGATGGCCCCCGCCTGCTGCCGCTGGAGCATGGCGGACGCGATCTCCGGCGCATAGGCCAGGTGCGTGATCCGCGCCTCGAGCACCTCGACCCCGGCCTTGTGCAGCCGTCCCTGGATCTCGGTCTGCAGTTGCCCGGCGATCTCCTCCGTGTTGCCCCGCAGCGACGTCTGCGCCTCCTCGTGCGCGTCGTACGGGTAGCGGGTGGCCAGATTGCGGACCGCGGACTCGCTCTGGACGTTGACGTAGTGGATGTAGTCGTCCACCTCGAAGACCGCCTCGGCCGTGTCGACCACCTTCCACACGACCACCGCGGCGATCTCGATGGGGTTGCCCTCCGTGTCGTTCACCTTGGAGCGCGCCGTCTCGAAGTTGCGAACGCGCAGCGAGACCGCGCGCCGCCCCGAGAGGGCATACAGCGGATTGGCCCAGCGCAGCCCGGGGTCGCGGGCGGTGCCGACGTAGCGCCCGAACAGCAGCAGCACGCGCGCCTGGTTCGGATTGACGACGAAGAGGCCCGCGAGCAGGAACCCCACCACCGGCACGGCAAGGATGCAGGCGAGGCCGACGAGCGACACCTGCTGATCCGTGGCGACGTCGATGATGAACAGAGTGACGGCGCCCGCCAGTACGGCGAGCAGGGCGAACAGAACGAACCAGCCCGATGTGGCGGCGAACGGCTTCTCCTGAATCATGAGGCCTCCTGGATGATTTCTAAATCATATCATAGTGATATCATCCTCGTGGCTTCCCGGGCGAGATCCACACCGAATCCGCACCCAGCACGAGCCTGCACGCCCGCGGCGCTCGCACGGACGAGTGGGTGGGACTCGCAGGCAGCGCAAGAGGAGGAGCCG
Source organism: Acidobacteriota bacterium (assembly GCA_021296475.1). Lineage (GTDB taxonomy): Bacteria > Acidobacteriota > Vicinamibacteria > Vicinamibacterales > UBA8438 > JAGWAJ01. The sequence goes on along the minus strand of JAGWAJ010000049.1, from coordinate 1,156 downwards.
CGAGCATCCGGCGTCGCTGGCGTACACGGATTGGTCCCGCCCGCAGGTATGATGTCGGGGCAGGCTCAGTGGCGCGCACGGCCGTCGCCCGTGGAGACCGGGACTCAGCGAGGAAGCAAGCGATGCGATCCGCGACTGCGCGACGGCCCCGCTCGGCGGCGATGCGTTCCGCGCTTCCCGGCCTAGCGCCAGCCGCGGCGGCGCTGGCCGCGGCGGCCCTGCTTGTGGCTTCCGTTCCCGCCGCCGCACAGCACGGCACGACCGGCGGCGAGTGGCGCACGTGGGCGGGCGACCTCGGTGCGACCCGCTACGCACCCCTCGACGAGATCGACGCCGGCAACTTCGACGACCTCGTCGTCGCCTGGACCTACCGGACCGACAACCTCGGCCCGAGCCCCGACTTCAACCTGCAGTCGACCCCGCTCGTGGTCGACGGCGTGCTCTACACGACGGCCGGCAGCCGGCGGGCGGTGGTCGCGCTCGACGCGGGCACCGGCGAGCACCTCTGGCTGTACCGCCTCGACGAGGGCGAGCGCGCGGAGCGCTCCGTGCGGCGGCTCTCCGGCCG
>JAGWAJ010000049.1:0-461 GCA_021296475.1 Acidobacteriota bacterium | reverse complement strand
GAACAACGACCAGGAGCTCGATCCGGTCACGAGCGAGCTCGCCTGGAACGGCGCGCCGGTCGTCGCGGGCGACACCGTGATCGTGGGCGCCGCGAGCCGCCCCGGCGGCACGCCGCCGAGCCGGCGCAACGCGAAGGGCTACGTGCGCGGCTTCGACGCCCGGACCGGGGAGCGCCGCTGGATCTTCCACACCATCCCCCAGCCGGGCGAGTTCGGCCACGATACGTGGGAGGACGGCTCCTGGGAGTACACCGGCAACACCGGCGTCTGGACGCAGATGACGGTCGACGCCGAGCTCGGCATCGCGTACCTCCCGGTCGAGATCCCGACCGGCGACTACTACGGCGGCCACCGTCCCGGCGACAACCTGTTCGCCGAGAGCCTGGTGGCGGTCGACGTCGAGACCGGCGAGCGGCTGTGGCACTTCCAGTTCGTCCACCACCCCGTCTGGGACTACGACG
>JAGWAJ010000048.1 GCA_021296475.1 Acidobacteriota bacterium | reverse complement strand
GCGCCGCCCGCACGGCGGCGGCGTCGAGGCGCGCGCGCCACTGCCCGCGCCGGTCGCGCATCGCGCGCGCGAGCCGCTCGCGCGCCATCGCCACCCGCGTGCCGATACGGGCCATCCGGCGGCCGACATCGAGCGCCTCGAGGCGCAGACGGAGCGCCTCGAGGCGGCGCGTCCGCCGCGCCAGGTCCGCGCGCACGCTCTCCAGCAGCCGGTGGGTCATCTCGTCTGCATGGCGGCCCCGCATCGCGAGGCGCGCCGGCCACGCGGCCAGACCGGGGCGGCTTTCCACCGCGTGCAGCGTCGCCCGCCGCCGCTCGACGTAGCGCGCGACGGCCGCTCCGAGCCGGGCCGTCGCCCGGTCGATACGCGCGGTCATCTCGTCCTTGTGCGCGAGCACGATCTCGGCCGCGGCGGACGGCGTCGCCGCCCGCACGTCGGCCACGAAGTCGGTGACCGTGGAATCGGTCTCGTGGCCGACGGCGGAGATTACTGGGACGCGCGCCGCGGCCACCGCCCGCGCCACGGGCTCCTCGTTGAACGCCCACAGGTCCTCCGCCGATCCGCCGCCGCGGCCGACGATCACGACGTCGACCCGCTCCACGCGCTCGAGGCGGCGCAGGGCGGCAACGATCGACCGGGCGGCGCCCTCGCCCTGCACGCGCGCCGGGCTGATGACGAGGTGCGCGTTGGGATGGCGGCGGCCGAGCACCTTGACGACGTCGCGCAGCGCGGCCCCGTCGATCGACGTGACGATCCCGATCCGCCGCGGCAGGGCGGGCAGCGGGCGCTTGCGCGAGGCGTCGAACAGCCCCTCGTCCGCCAGCTTGCGGCGGAGCTGCTCGAAGGCGAGCTGCCGGGCGCCGGTGCCGCGGGGCTCGAGGTGCTCGGCGACGAGCTGGTACTCGCCCTTCGGCGGATAGACGCCGACCCGGCCGCGGGCGATCACCTGCAGGCCGTCCTCGGGCTCGAAGCGCAGGTAGCGCAGCGCGGAGCGGAACATGACGCCCCGGATCTGGGCCCCGGCGTCCTTGAGCGTGAAGTAGAGATGCCCGGTCTTCCAGAGCCGGCAGTTGGAGAGCTCGCCCTCGACCCAGACCTCGCCGAGCGCCGACTCGATGCTGAGGCGAATGGTCGAGGTGAGCTCGGTGACCGTGTAGGCGCGCCGGCGCGACCGCGCGCGGGCTGCGGGGGCTCGTTCCGCCGGCGCTCGTTCCGTCGGCGCTCGTGCCGCTGGCGCTCGTGCCGCCGGCGCCCGGGCCGTCCCGGGCCGCGCGGCGGGCGGATCGCCGAACGGCAGGTGCGCGGTCACGGGGCCGGCACCGCCGCCCCGGCGAGCTCGTCGACGTCAGCGGCCGAGAGGTTCAGCGTCTCGATGCCCGCCGCGCGGCCGGTCGCGGGGTCGGCGTCGACGAGCACGGCGTTCACGCGGGGGTTCCGCTTCGCGGGATCGAAGCGCGCCGGCATCCCGTCGAGGAAGCGCTTGAGGGCCGGTTGCACGTCGACCCCGATGATCGAGTCGTGCGGACCGGTCATGCCGACGTCCGTGATGTAGGCCGTGCCCTGCGGCAGCACGCGGGCGTCGGCGGTCTGCACGTGGGTGTGGGTGCCGACGACGGCCGTCACGGCGCCGTCGAGGTGCCAGCCCATGGCGACCTTCTCGGAGGTTGCCTCGGCGTGGAAGTCGACGAGCACGAGTTGCGCGCCGTCCTCGCGCACGGCCGCTATCTCGTCGCGGACGACGTGAAACGGGTTGTCGAGCGGATTCATGAAGATGCGGCCCATGACGTTGACGACGCCGACCGCGACTCCGTCCCGCGTGCGCGCGACGTAGCAGCCGCGCCCCGGCACGCCGCGCGGGTAGTTCGCGGGGCGCAGCAGGCGCGGCTCGACGCCGATGTAGGCGATCGCCTCCTTCTTGTCCCAGACGTGGTTCCCGGTGGTCATTACGGCGATGCCGGCGTCGCGCAGCGCCTCAGCCGCGTCCTGCGTGATCCCCTTGCCGCCCGCCGCGTTCTCGACGTTGGCTACCGCCAGGTCGACGCGGTGGCGCTCGATCAGGCGCGGGACCGCCTGCCGCGCGATGTTGCGCCCCGGCTTGCCCACGATGTCGCCCAGGAAGAGGATGCGGACCACGATGGAAATCGATCGCGTGGAGTCGACCCTCATGATCGCACAGTTCGTCGCGGCGGATCGACGCCCGTCCGGCGGATCGACGCCCCGTCGCGGCGGATCGACGCCGCCGCGCCTCCGGTCGGCCTGCCGGGGTCGGCCCTCGTTCCCGGCGGCGCGCGCGGCAGCGGACCTCGTTCCCGTCCGGTGCGGGCGACAGGCCCCGAGCGTTTCGCATATGCTTAGGGGTTGTGACCGAGGAGAACGATCTGGCAGCCGCGTCGGCGGAGGCCGAAGCGGCCCCCGCCGAGACAGTCGAGGAGACGGCCCCGGAGGCCGTGGATCGAAAACCGATGCCTCCCATCGAGAGCCGCTTTCTCTACGTCGGGGTCGCTTCGAAGCGGGCGAAGCAGTTGCGCCGCGGCGCACTTCCGCGCCTGCGGGAGCTGGCCCCGGACCCGGAGACCGGCGAGCGCCCCGATCCGCGCAGCAAGCTGGAGCGGGTCGCGATGCGCGAGGTGGACGGCGGCCTCATCGTGTACGAGGTGCCGGATCCGAAGCCGGCCGGAGGCGACGGCGCATGACGCTCGCGGCACTGGTGCAGACGACCGCGGCCGCCAACCCCGTGGAGATCGCGGTCGGCGCCCTGCTGGGGCTGGTCCTGTCGACCGGCTTTCTGCTCACCCTGTTCATCGGGTTCATCGTGCTCGCCGGATTCACAAAGTTCCGGCGCACCCGTACGCTCGTGGTGCGCAACCTGTCCGACGCGGACGGCGAGCCGAGCTACCTGCCGCCCGACGCTCCGCGCGGTCCGGCCGACCAGTTGCGGACTCCGGAGCTTCTCGAGCAGGCTCAGGCGCCCCGCGCGGAGGAGTGACGGGCCCGGGCCCTTGCGGGACTCCGGAGCTCCTCGAGCGGGCCAAGCGCCCAGCGCGGAGTGACGGGCTCGCCATTTCACTCGACCGCGACCGCCGGCGGATTGAGCCGGCGCCGGACGTCGCGTCGGCGGTCCCGGCCTGCGCCGGCCGACGTCAGCCCACGCCGGCGCCCGGGTTCGTCGCGCCCGTGCGGGGCGGCGCTTCCTGCCACCACGGGGCGGCCCGTTCGAGCACGTCCCCGACCCGGAAGAGCGTCGCTTCGTCGAACGGGCGGCCGGTGAGCTGGAATCCCACCGGCAGGCCGGCGGCGGTCCGCCCGGCCGGCAGGCTGACGGCGGGCAGGCCCGTGAGGTTGGCGCTCACGGTGAAGACGTCGCCCAGGTACATGGCGAGCGGATCCTCCGCCCGCTCGCCGAGGCGGAACGCCGGCGTGGGTGTCGTCGGGGTGGCGACGACGTCGATCCCCGCGTCGGCGAACGCGCGGTCGTAGTCGTCCCGAATCAGGCTTCGAACCTGCTGGGCCTTCCGGTAGTAGGCGTCGTAGTAGCCGGCGCTCAGGGCGTAGGTACCGAGCATGATGCGGCGCTTGACCTCGGCGCCGAACCCGCCGTGGCGGGTGCGCTCGTACATCCGCGCGAGACCTGCGGCGCCGTCCCCGACCTCCTCCGCTGTTCCCGCGCGCACTCCGTAGCGCACCCCGTCGTAGCGGGCGAGGTTGGAGCTGGCCTCGGCGGGGGCCACCAGGTAGTACGCAGGGACGGAGTACGCGGCGTGCGGCAGTGTCGCGTCGACGATCTCGGCGCCGGCATCCCCGATCGCCTTCAGCGCCGTCTCGAACGCGGCGCGCACCTCCGGGTCGAGCCCCGCCTCGCTCGCCTCGAGCAGCCGCCGCGGCACGCCGATGCGCAACCCCCGGGCGTGGCCGCACGGGGCGTCCGCAAGCGCGGTCGCGGGCGCGCCGGCGGATGTGGCGTCGAAGGGGTCCGGCCCGGCGATGACGGCCAGCACCGCGGCGGCGTCGGCAACGGTGAGCGTCAGCGGGCCGATCTGATCGAGAGACGACCCGAAGGCGAGCAAACCGTAGCGCGAGACCCGCCCGTAAGTTGGCTTGAGACCGACGACGCCGCAGAACGCGGCCGGCTGGCGCACCGATCCTCCCGTATCGGACGCGATCGACACCGGCGCGAACCGCGCCGCGACCGCCGCCGCGGCCCCGCCGCTCGATCCGCCGGGCGTGCGGTCCGGCGCCCACGGATTGCGGGTCGGTCCGTAGGCCGAGTGCTCCGTGGACGAGCCCATCGCGAACTCGTCGCAATTCGTCTTCCCGACGATCACGGCCCCGGCCGCCCGCAGGCGGGTCACCACGGTGGCGTCGTACGACGGGCGGAACCCGCGCAGGATGCGGGAGGCCGCCGTCGTCGGCTGACCGCGCGTGCAGATGACGTCCTTGACTGTGATCGGGACGCCGAGCAGCGGGAGGTCGTGCCACTCTCGCCGGTGGGCATCGACCTCGGCCGCGCGCGCCAGCGCTTCCTCGCGGAGGACGACGGTCATCGCGTTCAGGTGGCCGTCGTCGCCGTCGATGCGGTCCAGACAGCCCCGGCAGACCTCGACCGCGGAAAGATCGCCGGCGGCGATCGCCGCACGGATGGCGCCTGCGGTCCGGACGTCGGGCGCGGCGGCCATCAGCCGATCACGCGGGGCACGCGAAAGAAGCGGGCGCCGCCGGGGCCTGCGCCGGGGTCGGGCGCGTTGGAGACCGCCTCGTCCGGCCGCAGCGACGGTCGGCGCTCGTCCGCCCGCAGCGGGGAATCGGCGGCGCCCGGACGCCAGCCGGCGGGCGCCGCGGACGTGTCGACCGCCTGGAGGCGCTCCGCGTAGTCGAGGACGTCGCCGAGCTGCCGGGTGAAGAGCTCCGCCTCGTCCGGCGTGAGCTCGAGGCGGGCGAGGGCGGCGATCCGCTCGACCTCCATGCGGGTCAGGCGCCTGGGCATCGCGGGATGTTAGCACCCCGCCGGACGTGCGATCATGGCCGGATGGGCGAGTCGCTGTTCGGCAAGCCCCGCTCCGCGGTCGAGGCTGCGCTGCGGGGGCGCGAGCTGGTGGCGTGCCCGCTGTGCCGACGACCGCCGCGGCCGTTCGCGGTCGACTTCCAGGGCTTCCGCCTCGCGCGCTGTACGGGGTGCGGCCTCGAGTTCCAGAGCCCGCGGCCGGCGTTCGACGATCTCGCCGCGGCAGTGTACGGGTCCGCGTACCATCCGGAGGCGCACGAAGCGGTGGATCCGTTCCGCCGCCGGCACTACCTGCGGCAGCTCGCCGGTCTGCGGCGTCACCTGCCGGCCGGCCGGCGCACGCTGCTCGACGTCGGTTGCGGCGCCGGCGCCTTCCTCCGGCTGGCAGGGCGCTGCGGGTGGCACGTCGACGGCACCGACATCCGCCTCACCGACGCGGCCCGGCGCACCGGCGCCCGCCTCTGGCAGGGGCAACTCCCGCAGATCGCGTTCGACGGCGTGCGCTTCGACGGCGTGCGCTTCAACCACGTGCTCGAGCACACCCCCGACCCCCTGGCGGAGCTGCGGCGCGCCCGCGAGCTCGTCGGCGCCGGCGGCGTCCTCCTGGTCGGCGTTCCCAACCTGGCGGGCCTGAGCCTGCGGCTCAAGAGCTGGCAGAGCCGGTGCCGCCTGAAGCGCCAACGCTGGAAGCACTACGGCGCGCTGCACCACCTCTGGTTCTTCACGCCGGCGACGCTCGCGCGCATCGTCGCGGCGGCCGGCTTCGACGTCGCGCGCTCGGAGACGCCGGTCCTCGAGCGCCCGGGGCGCCCGGCATGGGTCGGCGCGCTGCTACGCCGGCCGCTCGAAGCCGCCCGGGCCGGCGGCATCGTCGACCTCTACGCCCGCGCCCCCTGACCGCAGACTCACTCGCCGGCGGTGTGGTAGTCCATCTCGCCCGCCTCGACGCGGACCGGCAGCCGGTTCTCGAGGGGCGGCAGCGGGCAGGTGGTGTAGGGGTTGAAGGCGCAGGGCGGGTTGTAGGCGCGGTTGAAGTCGACGGTCGTCCAGCCGTCCTCGGGCGGGTCGGCGTACAGGAAGCGCGCCGCGGGGTAGGTCTCGCTCCCGCTCGTAAGGTCGCGGAAGATGAACCACAACCGGCCGCCCGCATCGAACGCCGTCATCCGGTGCTCGGCGCCGCCTACCGAGAACGCTACCGACCCGCTGGTGCGGAACGTCTCGACGTCGCCCAGGATGTTCGGGAGCTCCACCGTCCGCGGTTCGGCGTGGGGGATGTACCGGCCCCGCACCCGGAAGTCCTCGGCGACCGGGAACCAGCGCAAACCGGTGAAGCCGCGGCGAATCTCGCTGTCGCGGTCGCGCATGCGGATGGCCAGCCGGTCGCCGCTGTAGTGGCCGAAGAGCGAGAGCGGCCCGATCGCGATCGTGGGGCGCGACCCGCCCTCGTAGGGCCACAGGCGCGCCGTCGCGGTGTCCCGTCCGTCGATCGTCAGCGTCTCGCCCGCCGTCGCCCGCACCGTGATCTCGCCGCGGCGCAGCGTGAAGACGCCGGCGCTGTCCGGCCCCGTCCGCAGGACGATGTCGTTGAGCGGGGAGGCGCCGAAGGTGTTGTCGCCCTCGGTGAGGAAGAACAGGCCTGCGACGGTCAGCCATCCGTCGTCTGCGGCGAGCCGCGCCTCGCGCTCGGCGCGCCAGGCCTCGGTCTCGGCCGTGAGGTCCTGCGCCTGCGGCGCCGCAGCCGCGGCGAGCGCCAGCAGGCCGCAGAAGGAAAGCCGCCGGCGCCACGTCGTCATCAGATGCACCGTGATCTCCTTGTCCACGACTCGCAGGCATCGAGTCTACCAGCCCTTGCGGCCGCCGTGGCCGCCGGCGCCGGCAGACCCCGACCGAGCGCTCGGCCGGCCGCGGCCCCCGGACCGCCGGCCGTGCAGGCGTCGCGGATTCGTGCAACGATTTTCGTGCGGCTGCCGCGGGAGGACGGATGACGCAGGGAGACCCTCGGGAGTCGGAAGGAGCCGGGGCCGAAGCACGCGGCTCCGTGCGGCCGGCCGCGATGGCCGGATCGTGGTACCCGCAGGAACCGGATCGGCTCGCCGCGGAGGTCGACCGGCACCTGCGCGAGGCTGACCAGGCGCCGCGGCCGGGCGTGCGGGCGCTGATCGCGCCGCATGCGGGGCTGGTCTTCTCCGGCCCGGTCGCCGCGCACGCCTACGCGGCGGTCCGGGGCGGGGCGTACGACGTGGCCGTGCTCGTGGGGCCGTCGCACCGCGTCGGGTTCGACGGCGTGGCGCTCGACGAGCACGACGCGTTCGACACGCCGCTCGGCCCGGTGCCGGTGGACGCCGCCGCCGGCTTGCGCCTGCGCGCGGCGTCCACCGTGATCGTCCGGAACACCGAGGCCCATCGCCGCGAGCACTCGCTCGAGCTCCAGCTCCCGTTCCTCCGCCGCGTGCTCCCGGACACCCCGATCGTGCCGCTCGTCATCGGCTTCCAGCGCCGCGCGACCATCCTCGCCCTCGCCGACGCGCTGGCCATCGCCCTGTCCGGCGCGCGCTCGCTGCTGGTCGCGAGCACAGACCTGTCGCACTACTTCGACGCCGGCCGCGCCGCCGCGCTCGACGCGCGCGTCGTCGACTGCGTCGACCGCTTCGACGCCGATGCCCTCCTCGCCGAGTTCGAGCGCTACCCGGAGCACGAGCGCGGCCGCTACGTCGCCTGCGGCGGCGGGGCGGCGATCGCCGTGATGCGGGCCGCCCGCGCCCTCGGCGCCAACCACGGCCAAGTCCTGGTGCGCTCCGACTCGGCGGCGGTGTCGGGAGACCTGCAGCGGGTGGTCGGCTACCTCGCGGCCGTGCTGGACTGACGCTGTGCGGTTCTCGGATACCGAACGCGGGGCGTTGCTGTGTATCGCCCGGGCCTCGGTGGCGCGGAGCCTGGGCGTCGAATCCGCGAGCGGCTCGACCGGCGCGTGGGACGACCGGACTCCGGAGACCCTGCGCCGGCGCACGGGCGCCTTCGTGACGCTCAGGGTCGCCGGCGCGCCGCGCGGCTGCGTCGGCCACCCGCGGGCCGACGCGCCGCTGGCGGACGTCGTCGCCCGCATGGCAGTGGCCGCCGCGTGCTCCGACCCGAGGTTCCCGCCCCTCACCGCGGCCGAGCTCGACCGCGCGGAGTTCGAGGTGTCGGTGCTCGGGCCGCTGACCGAGCCGGCCGCGGTCGAGCGGATCGAGGTCGGCCGCCACGGCGTGGTCGTCGACGACGGCCTGCACCAGGGGCTCCTCCTGCCGCAGGTCGCGGCGGAGCAGGGCTGGGACGCGCCGACGCTGCTGGCCGAGACCTGTCGCAAGGCGCGCCTTCCGGCCGACGCCTGGCGGCGGGGCGCCCGCGTGCGCGTGCGCGTGTTCGAGACGGAGAGGTTCAGCGAGCGCCGCGGCGGCCCGCAGGCGGCGGTTGACGACCCCGGCGTGGACGGTCGGTGAACCTCACTCCGCCAGCGAGCCGCGGATGTCCCCGCCTGCACGCGATCACGGCGGCGTCGACCGAGTTCCGCGATGCCCTACGATCACCGGCCATGGCCGACCTCGTCCGGGTCGCGGAACGGCTGCGGCGCCGGACGCGCGTGCTGCGGTTCGGGAGGCCGGTGGCCTGCGTCTACGCGCCCCTCGACTACGCGTGGAAGCCGCATCGGCGGTACCTGGAGCGCTACGGGCTGGGGCCGCGCGAGGTGCTCTTCGTCGGCATGAACCCCGGCCCTTTCGGGATGGCCCAGACCGGCGTGCCGTTCGGCGACGTCGAGCTGGTCCGCGACTGGCTGGGCATCGAGGCGCCGGTCGGGCGGCCGAAGCACGAGCACCCGCGGCGGCCCGTGCTCGGCTTCGACAGCGGACGGCGCGAGGTGAGCGGGGCCCGCTTCTGGGGCTGGGCGCGCGAGCGGTTCCGGACCCCGGACGCGTTCTTCAGACGCGCGTTCGTCTGGAACTACTGCCCGCTGTGCTTCATGGAAGAGGGGGGCCGCAACCTCACCCCGGACCGCCTGCGTCCGCGCGAGGCCCGCGAGCGGCTGTTCGCGATCTGCGACGAGGCGCTGGCCGCGGTCGCGGCCCACCTCCGGCCTTCCGCCATCGTGGGGATCGGCCGGTTCGCGGGCGACCGGGCGCGGCCGGTCGCCGAGCGGTGCGGCGCGCGCTGCGGGAGCGCTCCCCATCCGAGCCCCGCCAGTCCCCGCGCCAACCGGGGCTGGAACGCGATCTTCGAGGCCGCCTTGCGGGATCTTGGCATCGGGTGGGCCGGCGATGCAGCGGCGGGCGGGCCGGGGTCGGGGAGCGCGTAGCGACCTCCAGAGAGACCGGGTGCCGGCCGCGGGCCGCCCTGGGCGATCCGATCCGAACCTTTTGCGCCACGTTCCCTGCGCCCGGCTCAGGTGAGCGCGGCGCCGCCGGCCGTTCATCGGGGCCGCCGGTCGAAGGCACTGGCTTGCGCCGCAGGCGCGTGGTGAAGGATCATGAACGGTTGGACCCCGCCGCACGGCGAGCCCCGCGGGGACGGTAGGCGACGGGCGGCCAGCGACGAGCATGGGCGCACCCGTTCGGAACTCCGGTCGCGAGTCACACGACATGAGCACGAACACCTTCGGTACCCGCCGGTCGCTGCCCGACGGACACGGCGGCCACGTGGATCTGTACAGCCTGCGGGCGCTCGAGGCGTCCGGGTATCCGGGCGTCGGCCGCCTGCCCTACGCGCTGAAGATTCTTTTGGAGAACATGCTGCGCCGGGAGGACGGCCGCGCCGTGACCGCCGCCGACATCGAGGCGCTCGCGGGCTGGACGCCCGGCGTCCGCAAGGAGATCGCGTTCATGCCGGCGCGCGTGCTGCTGCAGGACTTCACCGGCGTTCCCGCGGTCGTCGACCTCGCGGCGATGCGCGACGGCGTGGCGCGCCTCGGCGGCGACCCCGCGCGGGTCAACCCGCTGCAGCCGGCCGAGCTGGTGATCGACCACTCCGTGCAGGTCGATCACTTCGGGTCCGCGGACGCGTTCGAGCTGAACGCCCGGCTCGAGTTCTCGCGGAACCGCGAGCGCTACGCGTTCCTCAAGTGGGGGCAGGACGCCTTCCGCAACTTCAAGGTCGTGCCGCCCGACACCGGCATCGTGCACCAGGTGAACATCGAGCACCTCGCGCGCGTCGTCTGCCGCGACGCGAACGGGGGGAACCCGCTTGCCTACCCGGACACCCTGGTCGGGACCGACTCGCACACCACGATGGTCAACGGCCTGGGCGTCGTCGGGTGGGGCGTGGGCGGCATCGAGGCCGAGGCGGCGATGCTCGGCCAGCCGATCTCGATGCTCATCCCTGACGTCATCGGCTTCCGGCTGGTCGGCTCGCTGCCCGAGGGGACGACGGCGACCGACCTCGTGCTCACGATCACCGAGCGGCTGCGGCAGCACGGCGTGGTCGGCAAGTTCGTCGAGTTCTTCGGGCCGGGCCTCGGCTCGCTGACCCTCGCGGACCGGGCCACGCTCGGCAACATGTCGCCGGAGTACGGATCGACGGTCGCCATCTGTCCCATCGACCGGATGACGCTCGACTACCTGACCCTGACCGGGCGCGACGCCTCCCAGGTGGACCTGGTCGAGGCCTACGCGAAGGCGCAGGGGCTGTTCGCCTCCGAGGCGGACGATCCGATGTACAGCGGCGTGGTCGAGCTGGACCTGGCGACCGTCGAGCCGAGCATCGCCGGCCCCAAGCGGCCGCAGGACCGCGTCCCGCTGCGGGGCGCGGGCCGGGCGTTCGAGACCGTGCTCGAAGAGATGACGGCCGCTCGCCGCGCCGACGTCGCGGAAAGGGCGAGCGGAGCGCCGCCGGACGGGACGGCCGGAGAGGATGCCCTGCGGGACGGTGCGGTCGTCATCGCCGCCATCACGAGCTGCACGAACACCTCGAATCCGAGCGTCATGATCGCGGCGGGCCTCCTGGCCCGCAAGGCGGCGGCGCGCGGGCTGCGTCCGAAGCCGTGGGTGAAGACGAGCCTCGCCCCCGGATCGATGGTCGTAACGGAGTACCTGGAGGCGGCGGGCCTCCTCGAGCCGCTCGCCGAGCTCGGCTTCGGTCTCGTCGGCTACGGCTGCACGACCTGCATCGGCAACAGCGGCCCGCTGCCGGAGAAAGTGGCGCAGGCGGTGCGGGAGCGCGACCTCGTGGTGACCTCGGTCCTCAGCGGCAACCGGAACTTCGAGGGCCGCGTGCAGCCGCTGGTGCGGGCCAACTACCTCGCGTCGCCGCCGCTCGTCGTCGCCTATGCGCTGGCGGGGCGGATGACCATCGACCTGACGGCGGAGCCGCTCGGGCGCGACGCGGACGGGAACGACGTGCACCTCGCCGATCTGTGGCCGTCGGCGGCCGAGGTGCAGCAGGCGATGGCGTCCGCGGTCCGCACCGAGCACTTCACGTCGAAGTACGCGGAGGTCTTCGACGGCGACGAGCGCTGGCGGGGCCTGCCCGCCCCGGCCGGGGAGCAGTTCCGCTGGACGGACGATTCGACCTACGTGCGGCACCCGCCCTTCTTCGAGACGCTCTCGCCTGCTCCGTCAGCGCCGGTCGACGTCGCCGCCGCGCGCGTGCTCGCCCTGCTCGGCGACAGCGTGACGACCGACCACATCTCGCCGGCGGGAGCCATCCCGCCCGACGGGCCGGCGGGCCGCTATCTGATCGAAAACGGGGTGGAGCCGCGCGACTTCAACTCGTTCGGCAGCCGCCGCGGCAACCACGAGGTGATGATGCGTGGCACGTTCGCCAACATCCGGCTGCGCAACCGGTTGGCGCCGGGCACCGAGGGCGGCTGGACGCGGCACCTGCCGGACGGCGAGCAGATGGCGATCTACGACGCCGCGATGCGCTACAAGGCCGAAGGGACGCCGCTCCTCGTACTGGCCGGGGCGGAATACGGTTCGGGATCGTCGCGCGACTGGGCCGCCAAGGGGACGATGCTGCTCGGCGTCCGCGCCGTCATCGCCACGAGCTTCGAGCGCATCCACCGCAGCAACCTGGTCTTCATGGGGGTGCTGCCCCTCGTCTTCAAGGACGGCGACGACGTGGAGCGCCTCGGGCTGACGGGGGAGGAGGCGTTCGACCTGACCGGGATCGCCGAGGGCCTCGCCCCCCGGAGCGACGTCCGCGTCCGCGCGGCGCGCGCCGACGGGACGGCGGTGGAGTTCGCCGTGACGGTGCGCATCGACACGCCGGAGGAGCTCCACTACTACCAGCACGGCGGCATCCTGCCCTACGTCCTGCGGCAGCTCGCCGCCGCGTAGCCGGAGGGTCGCCGATGCGCCTGCCAACGACGACGCCCGCAGCCGCCACCCACCGGACCGCGCCCGACGGCGACGCCGAGGCCGGGTCCGGGGCGCCCTCCGCCCCCGCTTCGTCGCCCCGGCCGATCGAGTGGGATCTGGCGGAGATCTACCCGGACCTCGACGCCTGGCGGTCCGATAAGGCACGCCTCGAGGGTGAGGTGGCCGGGCTGGCGGCGTTCGCGGGCCGGCTCGGGGAGAGCGCCGCGGTGCTCGCCGAGGCGCTCGACGCGATCAGCGCGACCGAGAAGGGCCTGGTCCGCCTGCACGTCCACGCGTTCCTGAAGGCGGACGAGGACCGCCGGGTGGCCGAAGCCCAGGAGCGGCGCGGCGAGACGGCGCTGCTGCTGACCCGGTTCGAGGAGACGACGAGCTTCCTGGCGCCGGAGCTGCTGCGGGTCGGCTCCGCTGCCATCGAGCGCTACCTCGCGGCGGAGCCGCGTCTCGCCCGGCACGCCTTCAACGTCCGCAACGTCCTGCGCCGGGAGCCGCACACGCTCTCGACCGAGGCCGAAGCCGTGATCGCCGGCACGAGCGCCATGCGGCAGGGCCCGGAGCGGGTGTTCGCGATGCTCTCGACGTCGGACATGCCGTTCCCCACCGTAACGCTCTCCACGGGCGAGGAGGTGCGGCTCGACCAGGCGGCCTACGCCAAACACCGCGCATCCCGGCACCGGGCGGATCGCAAGCTCGTTTTCGACGCCTTCTGGAAGACGTGGCAGGGCTACGCGGCAACGCTCGGGCAGACGCTCGACACGCACGTCAAGGCGCACGTCTTCGAGGCCCGCGCGCGGCGCTACGCGAGCGCCCTCGACGCCGCGCTGGCCGGGCCGAACATCCCCGCCTCCGTCTACCGGACGCTGCTCGCCGCGGGCGGTCGGCACCTCCCGTCGCTGCACCGCTACTTTCGGCTGCGGCGGCGCATGCTCGGCGTCGACGAGCTCCGCTACTACGACATCTATCCGACGCTCGTCGCCTCCGACCGCACGTTCGGACTCGACGAGGCCAAGGCGATGGCCCTGGTCTCGGCCGCACCGCTCGGCGACGACTACGTGGCCGCCCTCGGAGAGAGTTTCGCGGGCGACTGGATGCACGTCTACCCGCGGAAGGGGAAGGCGCCCGGCGCCTACATGCACGGCGCCGTCTACGACGTCCATCCCTATCTGCTGCTGAACTACAACGGCGCCTACGACGACGTCTCGACCTTCGTCCACGAGTGGGGCCACGCCATGCACACGGTGCTGGCGAAACGGCACAACCCGTACGAGACAGCGAGCTACGCGACGTTCACGGCCGAGATCGCTTCGATCACCAATGAGGTCCTGCTGCAGGAGCACCTGCTTGCGCAGGATCTCGGCGACCGCGAGCGGCTCTTCTACCTGGGGACGGCCCTCGAGGCGATCCGCGGCACGTTCTTCCGGCAGGTGATGTTCGCGGAGTTCGAGCTGGCCGTCCACGAGCGGGTGGAGCGGGGCGAGGCGCTCTCGGGCGAGAAGCTGAACGCGCTGTACGAGGCGCTGGTGCGGCGCTACCACGGCTCGGACGACGGCGTGCTTGCCTTCGACCCGACCTATGCCGTCGAGTGGGCGTTCGTGCCGCACTTCTACACCAACTTCTACGTCTTCCAGTACGCGACGTCGATCGCTGGCGGGACGATGTTCGCGGCGCGCTTCCTCGACGGCGACGACGAAGCGCGCCGCGACTACCTGGCCGTGCTCGAGGCAGGCGGGTCGCGCTACGCATGCGAGCTGCTGCGCGAGCACGGCATCGACCTCGCGACCGACGCGCCGTACGACGCCCTCATCGCCCGCATGGACCGCGTGATGGACGAGATCGA
>JAGWAJ010000047.1:13831-28126 GCA_021296475.1 Acidobacteriota bacterium | reverse complement strand
CGTGTCGGCGTGGGCGGTGGTGTGGGCATGGGCGGTCGGGTCGGCGGTCGCGGGTTCGGTCGCAGGATCGCCGGCCGGTGGGGCCGGTGCGGCCTGGGCGGTGGGGTCGGTGGTCGCGGGATCGGTCGCAGGAGTGCCGGCCGGTGCGGCGCCCGCGTCAGCGGCCCCGGCGCCGGCCGGTTCCGGCTGCAGGCCGCGCCACGCATCACGCAGCAGCTCGTAGAAGTCGCCGTCCGGCAGCGCCGGCGCGTCTCCCGACTCGGCCGCGGCGCCATCGGGGGCGGCGGCGAGCGCGGCGCGGCCGGTGTCGAGCAGGATGTCGCCGAAGTGCCGGGTATCGTGAAGCGGGCGCATCGCCGGCTGCATCAGTCCGCCGGGGACGCCGGCCGGCCGGTGGTCGCCCCACGCCTCCAGCGGCGTGTGCGACGGCAGGATGAGGTCCGCACGCGCTGCCGTCTCGTCCGGGTGCGGCGACGTCGCCACGACGAGGGGCACCGCGTCGAGGGCCGCGCCGAAGTCGGCCGCCCCCGGCAGCGTGTGCATCGGGTTCACCTGGTGCAGGAGCAGCACGTCGATCTCGCCGCCCCGCATCGCGTCCGCGAGGTCGACCATGTCGCGATAGGTCGCGGCCTCGTCCCACATCGTGGCCGCCGGGAAGCGCACCGTCGCACCGACGTTGCCGGCAACGCAGTTGAGGAGGGCGATGGCGACCTGCGTCTCCGTCGCGCCCGCGCCGGCCACGGCAGTCCCGCCGCCGACGGCGAGGGTGCGTCCGGATCCGAGGTCCGGGTCGGAGAAGGCCCGCGCCAGCTCGACGATGCGAGCCGCCGGCACGCCGCTCCGGGCGGCGGCCGCCTCGGGGGTCCAGGCGTCGACCAGCGCGCGGATCGAGTCGAGATCGGCCTCCGCGAGCGCGTCGGCCTGCACGCGCCCCTCCGCCACGATGGCCCGCACCATCGCGGCCGCCACCGCGCCCTCGGCGCCCGGCTCCAGGCGGATCCAGTCGTCCGCGCTCGACGCGGTCAGCGACAGACGTGGCTCGAGGTGCACGAGGCGTGCGGAGCGTCCGTTTCCCGGACGCCGCGCCTCCGCGAGGTCGCGGGCGTGGCCGACGGTGGAGAGCCAGGTCTCGAGGAAGTCGGCTCCGAACGATACGACCAGGTCGGCTCGTCCGAAGTCGTGCTGCGGGACGCCGTCGCGCCCGAACACGGCCCGGTAGGCCGCCCGCAGCGGTTCGTAGGCGAAGGCCTCGTACCGCAGCCGGCGGGCTCCGCCCAGGGCCTCGGCCCAGCGGTCCACGAGCGCATCCAGGGTGCCGGTCAGGGCCGGCGTGACGACGGCGATCCGGTCGCCCTGCCCGGCCCGCCGCAGGTCGGCGAGACGGTCGGCGAGGGTCTGCTGCGCCCGTTCCCAGCCGATCGGATCGAGCACGCTCCGCCCGGTGGCGGTGTGCGTGATGCGCCGGCGGCGCGGGCCGCGGTAGCGGTCCGGGCTGTACAGCCCCTGAAGAGAGGCTTGGCCTCGTACGCAGAGGGAGCCGCGGTTGGTCGGATGCGCCGGATTGCCCTCGACCTTGATCGCTCGCCCCTCGCGGGTCTTGACCAGGGTGCCGCAGCCGCTCGGGCACTCGCCGCAGACGCTGGCGTACCAGGTCGCGACGCCCGGGACGACGTCGTCGGGGGGCACGACGTACGGAATGATCCGTTCGGGCGGCGCGGGGGCGCAGGCGGTGACCGCCGCGGCCGATCCGGCGCCGCCGAGCACGCGGAGGAACGTGCGGCGGCCGACCGTCGTGGTCAGTCCGTCCGGCCCGCTCGGGTGGGAGGACGATTCTTTCACTGATTCCCTCTCCGCGCGGCCGCCGGCGCCTGGCGGGCCCCGATGGGCGCGCCGGGAGCCGGCACCGGCGCGAGACTCCTGCATCGCACGTTCCGTTGCGCAGACTCCTAGTAGTGGCAAACGACGCAGTCCCGGGACGCCTCCTGCTCCGCGTGGCAGTCGACGCACCATCCCATGGAGAGCGACTCGACCTGGCGGGCGATCGCCATCGAGGCCACGTCGCCGTGGCACGTCGCGCAGTCGACTCCGGCCCGGATGTGAGCCTTGTGGCTGAAACGGACGTAGTCGGGCAGGTCGTGCACCCGGATCCAGGGGATCGGCTCTTCCCGCTCCCAGTAGCCGAGCACCCTTTCGATCTCGGGGCGCTCGCTCAGGATGGAGCGGTGGCAGCCGGCGCAGCGTTCGACGGGCGGTATTCCGGCCACCGGTCCCCGCCGGGCGTACGCGTGGCAGAACTGGCACTCGATTCCGGCACGGACGACATGCCGCGTGTGGCTGAAGTCGATCGGCTGCGCGTCGGGGTCAGCGGCCAGCACGGAATCGCTGCCCGCCCCGGTGTCCGGCTGCACGACACCGGCCTGCGCCTCGGCACGCGCCGGGATCAGGACGAACGTCGACGTCGCGACCAGCGCGAGCGCGAGCGCTGCGCAGGCCGCAAGGATCCACCATCCGGGATGACGATCGCCAGCCAACATGATCGGGAGAGCCGTCCGAGCAGGCCGTCGAGCCGCGCGTATCATATGCCGGCTCTCGCCTGGCCGCCAACCGGCGGCCGGCATCCGTGGCGAACCGCGACGGGCGCCCGTGCTACACTCCGCCGGTTTGAGCTCGCCGCGCATGGGATTGTCCACCCGTCGACTCGCGCTCTCCCTCGCGCTCGCCGGCTGGAGCCTGGCCGGTGGAGCGGTCGCGCACGCCCAGACCTCCGGGGGACCCCGCCCCGAAGGGCTGGTGCCGCGCTCGCTCGGCTTCCTCACCGCCTACCGCCTGCACCTGAGCGGGATCCGGACGACGGGCAACGGCGACCGCAGCTTCGCGTGGGACACCGATATCGGGGTCGGTCTCGACTTGTTCGACGTCGGCTTCGTGCGCGGGAACCTGTTCGTCAACATCGAGTCGATCCTCGGCGACGAGCGGCGCGCGATCGATCCCAACCAGAACAACTACACCATCGACACGACGGTCTTCGTGCGGCTGCCGCGGGGAACCCTCGGCGCGACGTTCCACCACATCTCGCGCCACCTCGCCGATCGGGAGAACACGGGCGCGGTTGCCTGGAACATGGCGGGCCTGACCTACGCGGATCGGTTTCGGCTGGGTCCCGTGGACCTGAAGTACAGTGGCGCCGCCTACGCGCGCGTGCTCCGGGCGGGCGTCGACTACGAGAGCGAGTTCAACGTCCGCGTGCGCCTGGCGTTCCCCGCCGACGCCCGCGTGTCGCTCATCCTCGACCTCGACGGGACGGCGGTCGGGGTGACGCGCAGGGTCTACGGTCGGCCCTTGCAGCACGGGCATCGGTTCGAGAGCGGCTTGCGCATTCGGGGACAGGCCGGCACGGCCGAGCTGGTCTTCGGCCGCGAGCGCCGCATTGACGCCGACCCCTTCGAGCGCCGCCCGGTCGAGTGGAACCGGTACGGCTTCCGGTTCGTCGTCGGCTAGCCGACGCACGGGCCGCGCCCGGCGACGACGTCCGGGACGGGTGGGCTCGGCCCCGTGTGACATAATCGCCGCCATGCGGATCCTGCGACTCCCATGCGTCCGGCGCAGCCTCGGGGTGGCGGCGGTCGTCGCGGCAATCGGCGCCGCCACCGTCCGGGCGGAGGTCCGGCCGGCCCGGCTCGACTACCGCCTCGCCACGCTCGACAACGGCCTGACCGTGATCCTCTCGGAGGATCACTCGACCCCCATCGTTCACCTGCAGCTCTGGTATCACGTCGGTTCGAAGAACGAGCCTCCCGGCCGCACCGGGTTCGCGCACCTGTTCGAGCACCTGATGTTCAAGGGCTCCCACAACGTGCGCTCCGACGAGCATCTGACGATGATCTCGCGGGTCGGAGGCGACGGGAACGCCTACACGACCGAGGACGTCACGGTCTTTTTCGAGACCGTTCCGGCCCAGTACCTGCCGCTCGTGCTGTGGCTCGAGGCGGATCGGATGGCGACGCTCCGCATCAGCGAGGCGGCGCTCGCCTCCGAGCGCGAGGTGGTCAAGGAGGAGCGCCGCTGGCGGTACGAGAGCGAGCCCTTCGGCCTGATGTCGGAGATCATCTACGGCCACGCCTTCACGACGCATCCCTACCGGCACACGACGATCGGTTCGATGGCGGACCTCGAGGCGGCGTCGATCGAGGACGTGCAGGACTTCTTCGACACGTACTACGTCCCCGAGAACGCGACGCTCACGCTCGTGGGCGACTTCGATTCCGACGAAGCGCTCCAGATGGTGGAGCACTACTTCGGCCGGGTGCCGAAGGCCTCGAAGCCGGTCCCCCGGGCGATCCCGCGGGAACCCGCGCCGGCGGGGGAGCGGCGCCTGACCGTGGAGGCCGACAACTGGCCGCTGCCGGCGGTCGTGGTCGCCCACCCGATCACCTACGACGGCCATCCCGATGCGTATCCGCTGCACATCGTGAGCAAGATCCTCTCCGACGGCGCCAGCGCGCGGATTCCGCGGCGCGTCGTGTACGAGAAACGTCTGGCGGTGCAGGCGTTCGGCGACCAGAACATCATCGAGGACCCGAACCTGTTCTACGCGGTCGGCCTGGTGCAGCCGGGACGGACGCCCGAGGAGGTGGCCGAGGCGCTCATCGCGGAGCTCGAGCAGCTCAAGGCCGAGCCGCCGCACGACGACGAGGTGCAGCGCGCCAAGAACCAGTTCGCGCGCGACTACGTGATCGGCCGCATCGCGAACGAGCAGAAGGCGGCGCACCTCGCCCACGCGGCCGTCATCCACGACGACATCACGACCGCCGACGCGGAGTTCGACATCTTCATGAACATCACGAAGGCCGACGTGCAGCGCGTGGCGCAGACCTACTTCCGCGACGACAACCGGCTCGTGCTGACGATCATGCCGCGCATGCCCCGCGGCCCGCGCAGCTTCTTCGGCGGGCGGGGAGGGGTGCGGTGAGCCGGCGGGCCTCGGGCATGGCCGCGCTCGCCGTCGCGGTCGCGTGCGCGATGGCGGCCCCCGCAGGTGCACAGCGCGCGGGGGCCTCCCGTGCGGTCGACTGGCCGCGCGAGTCGCCGCCCCCGCCCCTCCTGGAGCGGCCGGTCGTCTTCCCGGAGTACGAGATCCGCACCCTGGACAACGGCCTGCGGGTGGTCTACGTCGGCCACCACGAACAGCCGGCGGTGACGGTGCGGCTGCTCGTCGCGGCCGGTGCGTCGAACGATCCGACCGGCAAGCCCGGCGTGGCCGCGATGGCCGCCCGGTTGCTCGACGAGGGGACGACGACGCGGGCGGCGCAGGAGATCGCCGGCATCGTCGATTACGTCGGCGGGGCGCTCGACGTCGGCGCCGGCAGCGACCTGAGCTTCGTCAACGTGATCGTCCTCCGGGACGACTTCGATCTCGCCCTCGAGATCCTGTCGGACGTCACCCGGCGCCCGGCGTTCGCGCCGGACGAGATCGAGCGTCAGCGGCAGCAGGTGCTGTCGGCCATGCAGGTGAGCCACGACGACCCGGCCTACCTCGCCGACATCGTGTTCAACCGCCTGGTCTACGGGTTCCACCCCTACGGAGTGCCGCCCAACGGGACGCCGGAGTCGGTACGGGCGATGACGCGCGACGATCTGGTGGCCTTCCACCGGACGCACTTCATGCCGAACAACGCCGTCCTCGCCGTCGTCGGCGACGTCACCGCTGAGGAGGCGTTCGCGGGCGTCGAGCGCGCGCTCGGAGACTGGCCGACGGGCGCGCTCCCGCGCACGAGCGTGACCGAGGCGCCGCCGCCGACGCGCCGGCTCGTGGTCATCGACAAGCCGGGCGCCGTGCAGACCGCCGTGCGGGCGGGTCACGTGGCGCTGGCGCGGGCGCATCCCGACTTTCTGACCCTGGACGTAGCGATCAAGATTCTCGGCGGCGAGGGAGGCAATCGGCTGGGGACGGTGCTGCGCACGGAACGGTCCCTCACCTACGCGGCCTCGGCCGACGTCGCGGCCCGCCGGACCGCCGGCGACTTCATG
This sequence comes from Acidobacteriota bacterium, assembly GCA_021296475.1. Taxonomy (GTDB): domain Bacteria; phylum Acidobacteriota; class Vicinamibacteria; order Vicinamibacterales; family UBA8438; genus JAGWAJ01. Next base: position 22,099 of record JAGWAJ010000047.1, on the reverse strand, counting down.
GCCACGACCGACACGCGCTCGGTGGCGACCGCCGACGCTTTGCGGCTCACCGTCGACGAGATCGCCCGCCTCCGGCGCGAGCCGGTCCGGGAGCGTGAGCTCCGCGGCGCGCAGGCCTACCTGGCCGGGAACTTCCCGATCACGCTGGAGACGCCGAACGCCATCGCCGCCCAGGTGCTCGAGGCGATCCTGTACGGCCTCGCGCTCGAGGACCTCGAGCGCTATCCCGAGCGCATCAACGCCGTCACGGTGCGCGACATTCAGCGCGTGGCGCAGGAGTACCTGAGGCCCGCCAATCTTTCCATCGTCCTCGTCGGCGACGCGTCGACGTTCGTCGACGACCTGCCGCGGGTAGGCTTCGACCGGGTCGAGGTCGTGCCGCAGGCCGAGCTCGACCTGCTGGCTCCCGACTTCCGGCGGCGTTCCGGCGCCGCTCCGTAGCCCGGCAATCGTCGCCTGAGGGCTCCGCTTGCCGTTCAACCAACCCTCCGCGAGTCCACGCCGTACTGCGGCGCGGACTCCCGGCCCGGCAATCGTCGCCCGAGGGCTCCGCTTGCCGCCCGGCCGCATCACGTGCCCAAGGTTCTGATCGCGTGCGGGGAGCCGTCCGGCGATCTCTACGCGGGGGCGTTGACGCGGGAGATCCGGGCGCTCGACCCGACGGCGAGGGTGTTCGGACTCGGCGGCGAGCGGCTGCGCGAGAGCGGGGCGGAGCTCGTCGCCGACTACCGTGGACTGACGGTCACCGGGCTTTCGGAGGCGCTGGCGGTGGTGCCGCGCTCGTACGCCACCTACCGCCGGCTGGTCGCGCGCGCCCGCGCGGACCGGCCCGACGTGTTCGTCGCCGTCGACTTCCCGGAGATCAACTTTCGCGTGGCGGCGGCGATGCGGCGCCTGGGGGTGCCGGTCGTCTACTACATCGGGCCGCAGGTATGGGCGTGGCGTCGCCGCCGGCTCCGGACGATGCGCCGCCTCGTCGACCTGGCCCTGGTGATCTTCCCGTTCGAGGCGGCGCTCTACCGGGAAGCGCAGATTCCGGTGCGCTTCGTCGGCCACCCGCTGCTGGAGCTCACCGCGGCCACCGAGGCGCGCGCGCCGCTGCTCCGGTCCCTCGGCCTCGCTCCGGAGGCACCAACCGTGGCCCTCCTGCCGGGGAGCCGGCCCAACGAGTTGCGCGCCATACTGCCGGACGTGGCCGCGGCGGCGGAAATCGTCCGCGAGCGCGTTCCGCACGCGCAGTTCGTGGTGGCACGCGCGCCGCACCTCGGGGACGACCTCCTGGCGCCGCTCGGGCCACTGGTGGCTGCGGGTGCGGCGGCCGTCGTGGAGGGACGCACCGACGACGTTCTCGCGGCGGCGGACGTGGTGGTGACCGCCTCCGGGACCGCCACCGTCCAGACCGCCATCCACCGGCGGCCCATGGTGATCGTCTACCGGCTGTCCGCCCTGACCTACCGCGTGGTGCGGGCCTTCTCCCACGTCCGCAACGCCGGCATGGTGAATCTGATCGCCGGTGAGCAGGTGGTGCCGGAACTGCTGCAGGACGCCCTGACGCCGCCCGCGGTCGCCGGCGAGGTGCTGCGCTTCCTCGGCGATCCGCTGCTGGCGGCGCAGACCCGCACGGCGCTGGGCGACGTGCGCGACAAGCTCGGAGCGGTCGGCGCGAGCCGCCGCACGGCCGAGCACGTGCTGGCGATCGCCGGATAGCCAGCCGCCGGGCGCGGGGCGCTCCGCTCCGGGCAACGCGCCCGCCGTTCGCTACACTCATGGGTGGTCGCGCCGGCGACTTCGGGCCGGACGGGCGAACCAAGGCTTGGCGGGCGGGCGCTGCCGTGCGGCGCGACGGGGCGCACGGCGATGGGACAACGCGGGACGAGGGCGGGCCGGCCTCCCGACGGGCCGGCCTGTACCGTGGAGTGCGAGCGATGCGGCGACGCGTGCGTGACCGGGGGCGGCAAGCTGCTGCGGCGGGGCCGATGTGGAACACCGCTCTGACGGCGTTGCGGCGGGCGCCGGGAGCGTTGCGGGTGTTGCTCGCGCTGCTGGTGCTGCCGGCGCTGCCGGCGCTACCGGGCAGCGTGCCTGCGGTGGCCGCCCAGTCGAACACCGGCGAGCTCGTCGGGATCGTCCGCGACGAGTCGGGCGGCGTGCTGCCGGGCGCCGAGGTGGTCGCCACGCACCTCGGCACGGGGCTCTCCATCTACCGGGTGACGACTGCCGACGGCCGCTTCTTCATGGCGTCGCTGCCGATCGGGGACTGGGAGGTGGCGGCCGAGCTGCCCGGCTTCAGGCGCATCGTGCAGACGGGCATCGTGGTCGAGATGGGCCGCGCGCTCGACCTCGAGTTCCGGCTCGACCTCGGCCAGATCACGGAGGAGGTGACCGTGACGGCCAACACGCCCCTGCTGCAGACGACCACGGCCGAGATCAGCGACGTCATCGAGAACCGCGAGGTCGAGCAGATCCCGCTGAACGGGCGCCAGTTCCTGCAGCTCGCGCAGCTCAGCGACGCGGTCGTGATTCCGCCCGGCGGCACCCGCGGCGCGGCGCTGCAGCAGGCAGGACCGCTCCCCAACGTCGGTGGCCAGCGCGCCGGTCACAACATCTACCTGCTCGACGGCGTGAAGGTCACCGATGAGCTCTTCAACAACCTGGTGATCAACCCGTCGGTCGATTCGATCCAGGAGTTCAAGATCCAGAAGTCGATGTATCCGCCGGAGTTCGGCGGCAAGGCGTCGGCCCTGATCAACGTCGCGACCAAGTCGGGGTCGAACCGGATGCACGGCAGCGCGTTCACCTTCGTGCGCGACGAGCGGTTCGACGCCCACAACTACTTCGATCCGCGGAACGAACCGGTCCCGCCGCTCGACCAGGGGCAGTTCGGCGGGACCTTCGGGGGCGCCATCGCCCGCGACCGGACCTTCGTCTTCCTGAGCTACGAGGGGCAGCGGACGACGCGCTCGCTCACCCGGACGTTCTCCGTGCCGTCGGCGCCCGTCCGCGCCGGCGACTTCGCCGGGCACGATCCGCTCTGCGACCCCCTGAGCCGCGACCCGGTCACGGGCGCGTGCGGGTCGTACTTCGCCGGCAACCGCATCCCCGCGGACCGTATCGATCCGCTGGCCCGGGCCTTCCTCGAGCGCGTGCCGCCGCCGAACTCGGGCGCCGGCGAGGTGCAGAACCTGACGTCGGTCGAGCCGTCCGAGAGCGACGTCGATCAGTTCAGCGTGCGGGTCGATCAGCGCATCGGCACGAGCGACCAGGCGTTCGTGCGCTTCAGCACCTTCGACGCCCGCGACCTCCAGCCGTTCGGCACGAGCGTGCAGCAGGAGACGCTGATTCCCGGCTTCGGACGAACGCTCGCCACCCGCACCCGCAACCTGGCGGCCAGCTACACGCGCACGATCGGGACGTCGATGTTGAACGAGACGCGCTTCGGCTGGATGAGCGTCGACGGCGGGCAGGCGAGCCTGAACAGCGGCCTAGACTTCGCCGGCCGGGTCGGGCTCCTCGGCGTGACCCGCGACCCGCGGGACGTCGGCTTCCCGCAGATCGACACCGGCGGGCTCTACAGCGCCATGGGCGATCCGACGAGCTTCGTCTACCGGCGGAACGAGCACTTCGAGCTCTACGACAACTTCCTGATCGACCGCGGCGCGCACCGTCTGAAGTTCGGCGCGTACTGGTTCCACCTCCGCTTCCGGCCCGAGAACGCCGACACCGCCCGCGGCCGCTTCCTCTACACCGGCCGGTTCAGCGGCAACCCGTTCGCCGACTTCCTGCTCGGCTATCCGGTGCAGGCGCGCTCCGGCGTCGGCGGCCGCGGCGACGAGGACGCGCGGACCAACTGGTTGCACCTGTACGCGCAGGACGACTGGCGGCTGCGCGACGACCTCACGGTGAACGTCGGGCTGCGCTACGAGATCAATCAGCACATGCGCGACGTCGACAACCGCCTGTCGACGATCGACGTGTCGGTGCCGGGCGGCCGCTACGTCATCGCCAGCGACGACGAGGGCAACATCTCACCCGCGGCACAGGGGTTGCTGCCGCAGATCCCGATCCCGTGGGTCACGTCGGCCGAGATCGGCTGGGACCGCAGCCTGCTGCGCCCGAGCAGGACGCGCTTCGCGCCGCGTCTCGGCTTCGCGTGGGTGCCGGACGACGAGGGGCGGACGGTGGTGCGGGGTGGGTACGGGATCTTCCTCAACCAGTGGGCCTACAGCGTGCAGACGGCGTTCACCCGCAACCTGCCATTCTTCTTTCTGAAGCAGGTGGACGTGCCGGCCGGGCAGTTCGTGCCGAGCTTCGACACGCGCACGATCCTCGCGTCCGACCCCACCGGGAGCATCGGCGGCTCCATCATGGACTACGACTTCCAGGTGGAGTACACGCAGACCTGGTCCGGCGGCTTCCAGACCGAGGTGCTCCCGTCGACGGTGTTCGAGCTCTTCTACATGGGGTCGTACACCATCGGTGCCGACAACTCGACCATCCACAACGTGCCGCTGCCCGGATCCGGGTCGATCAGCGCGCGCCGCGCCATCCCGGCGCTCGCGGGCATCCGCGCCATCCGGTTCGACGGCAAGTCCATCTACCACGCGGTGACGTTCAAGCTCCAGCGGCGTCTGCGCGGCGACCTCGCGTTCGACGTCGCCTACACCCTGTCGCGCTCAGAGGACGACGCTTCGAGTCCGGGGCCGACCGCCTTCGAGGCGAACGTGCCCCAGGACGTGCGCAATATCTTCCCGGGGGAGAACGCGCTGTCGAGCTTCGACCACCGGCACCAGTTCGTCGGCAGCGCCACCTACGAACTGCCGTTCCAGCGCCGCGTGGGGGGCTGGCGCGAGGGCCTGCTCGGCCACTGGCGCCTCAACGCCATCGTCACCGCGCAGTCGGGCGCGCCGTTCACGGTCAACGTCACCGGCGACCGCGCGAACGTCGGCGCGGGGCCCGCGCAACGGCCCGACATGACGCGAGAGCCGAACCTGCCCGGCGACGAGCGGACGGTCGAGCGCTGGTTCGACACCGAAGCCTTCGCGCTGCAGGCGCCCTTCACGTTCGGCAGCGCGCCCCGCAACCCCGTCTTCGCCCCCGGCTTCGCCAACGTCGACCTGGCGGTGGCCAAGAGCTGGTTCCTCGCGAACGGCAGCCGGCTGGAGTTCCGGTGGGAGATCTTCAACCTCCTGAACCGGGCCAACTTCGACCTGCCGAACCGCTTCTTCGGCTCCCCCAACTTCGGCCGCATCTTCAGCGCCCTGAACGCGCGCGAGATGCAGTTCGGCCTGCGCTTCGCGTTCTGATCGGTAATGTTGCTTGAAAACTCGGAGTCGGCCTCCGAGCTTTCAAGCTAGAATCGGCGTGTGATCGACCGCGTCGCCTATCGGAAACAACTCGAGATCGCGCTCGGCAGGTCTCCGATCACGGCGCTGCTGGGGCCGCGGCAGTGCGGCAAGACGACGCTCGCCCGGCAACTTGCCGCCACCCGAGAAGCGACCGTCTTCGACCTGGAGTCGGAGCCGGACGTCCGCCGGTTGGACAACCCGGAGCTGGTCCTGGGCGCGCTCGATGGGCTCGTCGTGCTGGACGAGATCCAACACCTGCCGCGCCTGTTCAGCACACTGCGCGTCCTGGTGGATCGGTCCGGGACCCGGGCGCGCTTCCTGATCCTGGGCAGCGCGTCACCGCCACTGGTGCGGGGCGTGTCGGAGTCGCTGGCGGGCCGGGTGGAGTTCGTCGAGCTGACGGGATTCGACCTCGGCGAGACGGGTCCGGAGGCACGCCACAGGCTCTGGACGCGGGGCGGGCTGCCGCGATCGTACCTGGCAGCGTCGGACGACGACAGCATGGCGTGGCGCGACGGATTCATTCGCACCTTTCTGGAGCGCGACGTCCCGCAACTGGGCATAGGCATTCCCGCGGCCGCCATGCGCCGCTTCTGGACCATGCTGGCGCACTGGCACGGTCAGACGTGGAACGCGTCCGAGCTGGGCCGCGCGCTGGGCGTGTCCGACAAGACCGTGCGCGGCTACCTGGACCTGCTGACCGGCACCTACATGGTCCGGCAGCTTCAGCCGTGGTTCGAGAACGTCGCGAAGCGCCAGGTCAAGGCGCCCAAGATCTACCTGCGCGACACCGGTCTCCTGCACGCGCTGCTCGGCATCCCCGACGCCGCGGCGCTGCTCGGTCACCCGCGCGTCGGTGCGTCCTGGGAGGGGTTTGCCGTCGAGCAGGTCCTGCGCGCGCTGCAGTGCCGCGACGCGTGGTTCTGGGGAGCGCACGGAGGTGGAGAGCTGGATCTGATGGTGGTGGAGCGCGGCCGGCGCATCGGCTTCGAGGTCAAGTTCAACGAAGCTCCTCGCGTGACGAAAGCGATGCGAACCGTCGTGGACACGCTCGCGCTCGACCATCTGTTCATCGTGTGTCCCACCCGCGAGGCCTCTCGGGTGGACCACGGCATTACGATGTTGCCGGATACCGACGTGGTCGACCTGCGCGCCCGCATTGACGCCACCTGAGCAGCGAAAACTCGCCGACAACCGCGAGCGCTCGGCCAAGCTGGAGGGATTCCTCTAGCGCCCCGACTGCCGCCGGAGGGCAGGCGTCACGCCGCCCGTGAAGAGGCGCGCGCCCTGCTCGATGCGCGACATCATGTTGGCCGTGCTCGTCATGGCGACGGGGAGGCCGAACTCCCGGCCGGCCGCGAGCACCGTCTCGATGCCCTGCGCAACGGCCTCCAGGCTGCCGCCGTGTGTGTTCAGCATGTCGCCGCCGGTCGCGGAGCCGGCGAACAGCACGGCGCCGATGTTGCGCTCGCTGAGCTGACGGGCGATCTCGCGTACGTTGGCCACGCCGAGGGGGCTCTCGATGAGGATCCAGGGCAGCAGGTTGCCGTTCGGCGGGTCGAGCCGCCAGACGTCCGCCTGCTCGATGTAGTCCGGCACCGACAGACCCCAGTAGCGCGCCGCGAGCCCGGGATTGGTACCCCGCAGCCCCGCGGGCTCCCCGTCCGGCGCGCCGACCCGCTGCGGGTAGCGCATGGCGCGGACGGCCAGGAGCGCCTGCTCCGGTGTCTCGATGGTCGGGAAGATGATGCCGTGCGCACCCACGTCGAGCACCTGCTTGACCATCCAGATGTTCGGCTCGAGCTCGCGGCCGGTCGCGGGAATCCGCACGATGACGGATTTGCCCGCCATCGCGTCGCCCGCCGCGGCAATCGTGCCGGGGTCCACGAGCCACTGCATCCAGGTGCGCAACGCGCTGACGTCGTAGGGGCCGTGCTCCATGTCGTAGAAGACGAAGTCGATGTCGTCGTTGGCGGCGAGCGCCACGGGGTCCGCGCGCGCGTCGACCGTCAGCCCGAAGGCGACCTGGTCCCCGTCGAGCAGCCTGACGAGGCCGTTCCGAGGCGTCGCCTCCGGATCCTGCTGCCCGTGCACGAGCGCCGCGGGCGTTGCGGCCAGGGCGCAGACCGCAACGAGTGCCAGCCGAGGGAGGGTGGTTCGCATGGGCTTCTCTCCTGGGTTGCGGGCCGCTGCTCGCAGGAATCGTATACGACGCCGCCCGTTCACCACCGGAGTCTGTCGCGGCCGCGGTTGGGCCCGCAGGCGCCGAGCGATTCTCCTATGCTGGATGGGCGTCGACCGTCGGCGTTGCGGCTCGCGTCCGGCGCGCGCGGCGTCGCGGCGCAGGCCCTCGAGGGTTCCGGGGGCAGGGAGAGCACGTTGACCCTGGAGCGCTGTGGCTCGTCGAGTTGCAGCGGGCCGTGTCGAGTTGCCGGGGTGGCCAGAGCATGTTGACCGCGGACACCGTCAAGGAGCTGGCGCGGGCGGTCGGGTTCGACCTGTGCGGGATCGCTCCGGCCGAGGCGTTCCCCGAACTCCGCTTCCTGGACGACTGGCTGGCGCGGGGCTACGCCGGCGAGATGCGCTACCTGGCGCGAACGGCGCGCCGGCGGGCCGACGTCCGGCGCGTGGTGCCGTCGGCCCGCTCCGTCATCGCGCTCGGCGCCGTCTACAACTCCGACCGTCCCTACTCGACGGAGGTGAACGACCCGGATGCGGCGCAGGTCTCGCGCTACGCGTGGGGCGAGGACTACCACGACGTCCTCGGCCGGCGCATGGACGCGTTGCTGGAGCGGATGCGCGCAGCGGTCGCGGAGCCGTTCGAGGCCCGGTGCTACGTCGATACCGGCCCCGTGCAGGAACGCGTCTACGCGCAGTATGCCGGGCTCGGCTGGATCGGCAAGAACACGTGCCTCATCCACCC
>JAGWAJ010000047.1:10159-13808 GCA_021296475.1 Acidobacteriota bacterium | reverse complement strand
AGCCTGCCGCTTGCCGCCGACGCACCGCAGCTCGATCAGTGCGGCACCTGCACCCTCTGCCTGGAGGCGTGCCCGACCGGTGCCTTTCGCGAGCCATGGGTCCTCGACGCCACGCGCTGCCTGTCGTACCTGACCATCGAGCTCCGAGGGCCCATACCCGAGGACGTGCGCGCCGAGGTCGGGACGCACGTCTACGGCTGCGACATCTGCCAGGACGTCTGCCCGTACAACGCGGCGCCGGCCCGGTCGTCGGACCCGGCGTGGCAGCCGGCACCCGCGCTCGACGAGCCGCGGCTCGCCGACCTCTGGCGCCAGTCGGACGAGCGCCTGGGGGAGCTCCTGAACCGGAGCGCGATGTCGCGCGCGAAGCTGACCGGTCTCCGGCGCAACGTTGCCGTCGCGCTCGGCAACAGCGGGACCGTGGCAAGCGCGGCGGCCCTCGCCGAGCCGGCGACACCCGAGACGGTGTCGCGCGCCGAGCCCGTCGTCGCCGAGCACGTCGACTGGGCGCTGCGGCGGGTCGCGGGGCGACCGCCGTCCGAGGAATCGTGACAACTGAAGGGTGTGGGGGCGCTGGTGTCGCCTTCTCGGCCGGCCTCGGAGGAGGGGGTGCCGAGCTCAGAACCGGACCGGGAGCCCGTCGACCGACGCGCCGGGAAGCAGGAATATAGTATAGTGCATCAAACGAATACGGCGATGCCTCATTCTATATCAGAATGGCCTATCCGATCGACGCCATCGCCGACACGCTACGGAAGGCCCGCGCAGACCGGGGCCTCAGCCAGCGCGAGTTGAGCGTCGACTCCGCTGTACCGCAGAGCCACATCTCCCGCATCGAGAACGGTGCCGTCGATCTCCGGGTGTCGAGCCTGATAGCGCTGGCCCGGGCGCTCGATCTGGAGCTGATGCTCGTACCCCGCCGCGCCGTCCCGGCCGTGCGCTCGATCGCCGGCGGCCCCGTCGGGAGCGCGGACGGCGGCAAGCTCGCCCGCCGGGTGCGAAGCGAGCTGGGTCGCCTGCAGGACGCAGCCGACAGCCTGCCCGCGACTGAGGGCGGGGCAGAGCTGGCCGAGCTGCGACGGCACGCGCGGGAGCTGCGGAACTACCGGCCGGCCCTTCTCGACGCTCGGACCCTCCGCCGTGCCGCCGAGGCTGCCGAGGCGGTCTCGCGCGGCCCCGGCTCCCTCGAGGCGGTTCGCGGTTCCCTGCTGCGGCTTCGCGCGATGCGCGAAGCGCTCGCGCGCCGACAGGCCCCGCCCGATGCGGCCGAGCCCATTCCGGCCTACCGTCTCGACGACGACGATGGCTGATGTCCACGTCCTCGATGTCCTGTTGCATGGCGAGCCGGTCGGCACGCTCGCGCGCCTCGACGATGACCGCACGCTCTTCGGCTTCCTCGATGCCTACGTGCAGGACGCGAACCGGCCCTTGCTCGGGTTGGGTTTCAAGGACCGATTCGGTGAGCTGATCACTTCGTTCCGGCCGACCCGGACACGGCTGCTGCCGTACTTCTCGAACCTCTTGCCGGAAGGACGCCTGCGTACCTATCTGGCGGAGCGCGCCGGGGTACACGCCGAACGCGAGTTCTTTCTGCTCCGGGTTCTGGGTCTGGACCTGCCCGGGGCGGTCACGATCCGATCGCCCGAGGGTGATGTCTGGCCGCCCGACGCTCACTCTGCCTCGGATCGCCCCGTGCACGAGGCGGGCGACGGAAGACGTCAAGCCCTCCGCTTCTCGCTGGCCGGCGTGCAGCTCAAGTTCTCCGCCGTGGGGGAAGCGCGGGGCGGACTGACGATTCCCGCCAAGGGGATCGGCGGGTCGTGGATCGTCAAGCTCCCCTCGCCCGAGTACGAAGGCGTGCCGGAGAACGAGTACTCGATGATGACGCTGGCTGGATTAATCGGGATGCACGTGCCCGCGATGCGGCTGATCGACGTCCGCGACATTGCGAATCTACCCGAGGGCGTCGGTCGTTTCGGGGGAACGGCGCTTGCGGTCGAGCGCTTCGACCGAACCTCGGGTGGCGACTCCGTGCACGCGGAGGACTTCGCGCAGGTGTTCGGCGTCTACCCCGAGAGCAAGTACATGCAGGCGAGCATGCGGAGCATCGCGAGGGTGGTCGGGGTGGAGGGGACGCTCGCCGACGTTGCGGAGTTCATTCGGCGGCTGACGTTCAACACGTTGATCGGCAACGCTGACCTGCACCTGAAGAACTGGTCGCTGATCTACCCCGACCGGCGGCGGGCGGCCCTGGCGCCCGCCTACGACTTCGTGTCGACGATTGCCCACATCCCGGACGACAAGGCGGCCCTGAAGTTCAGTCGGACGAAACTCTTCACCGAGTTCTCGGAGGATGAGCTCTCCCACCTGGCCGATCGGGCCCTTCTGCCGGAGCGTCTCGTTCTCGACACCGCCCGCGAGACCGTCGCCCTGTTTCGACAGCACTGGCGCGCCGAGAAGTCCAACCTCCCGCTGGCCGCGAACGTGGTCTCGGCGATCGAGACGCACCTCGCGAGCGTCCCGCTCGCCCGAGCCAGGCAAACGCGCGTGGGGCCGCTGCAACGCGCGCCCTGACGGCTGCGTCGGGAGCCTTCGGTGGCGCGGAGCTTCCGCGGCGGGCGTTCGGCGGCGCGGACTCCTACGGCTCGAAACGGTGGACGACGCCCTCCTTCATCACGAAGCGGACCCGGCGCAGCGCACCGATATCCTCGAGGGGGTTGCCGTCGACGGCCACGAGATCGGCGGTGAAGCCGGGGGCCACCTGCCCGAGGCTGTCGCCGAGGCCGAGGGAGCGGGCGGCGCGGGAGGTCGCCGAGAGGATGGCGTCCATCGGGCGCTGGCCGCCTTCGTTGATGCGGACGATGAACTCCTCGACGTTGCGGCCGTGCGAGCCGGCCACTGCGTCGGTGCCGAAGACGACCTGCACGTCCGGGTTGCGGAGCGTCTCGCGGAACGTGCGCATCCCGATGCGCCGGGCCTGGCTCATCCGCGCGAACCCCTCCGCCGTGTAGTTGCCGATGCCGATGAAGCGCTCGCGGTTGACGGCGTAGTTGTCCCACAGCAGGCCGACGTGGAACCCGAGGAAGGTGCCCCGCTCGGCGAGCAGGGCGATGGTGTCGGCGTCGAAGCGGTTGCCGTGCTCGATCGAGGTGCAGCCCGCGCGAGCCACCGCGCTCACGACCTCCGAGCCGTAGGCGTGGACCACGACGCGGAGCCCCTGGGCTCGGCCCTCGTCGCAGGCGGCCTCGATCTGATCGTCGCTCAGCGCCCGCAGGCCGCCCTCGCGGATGCTGCCGGAGGCGAACATCTTTACGACGTCGGCGCCTTCGGCCTTGAGTTGTCGGACGTGCTCGCGAATCGCCTCGGCGTCGCCGGTGGCGGCGGTCACGGCGCGGAGCGAGGTGAGCACGCGCGGGCCGGGCACGTCGCCACGCGCGATCGCGTCGCGCAGGTCGGCGTCGAGCGGGCTCCCGAGGCTCTGGACGGTCGTGAAGCCGGCCATCAACGTGCGGTAGGCGTTGCCGACGGCGTGCAGCATAGTCCGCGTCGCGTCCGCGTCCCTGCCCGCGCTCCGGTGCAGGCGCCCGTCGGCGCCGAAGTGCGACGTCAGATGGACGTGGGTGTCGATCCACCCGGGCATGAGCGTGAG
>JAGWAJ010000047.1:0-10056 GCA_021296475.1 Acidobacteriota bacterium | reverse complement strand
CGAGACCGGCGCGTCCTGGGCGGGCGCGACGCCGGTTGCGGCGAGCGTCAACGTGACCGCGGCGGCGGCCAGGCGAAACGGTCGGCGTGGAGTCATCGGGAGTCCTTTCCCTTCGTCGTCGGTGCAATCGTAGTGCGGGGGGCAAGCCCCGGAGCGGAGGCCCGGGTGCGTGCCTCGGACGGAGCGTCGGAGCCCGGGGCGGATCGTGAGAGAATGAAGCCGGATCCTCTCGGGCAGGCGCGATGAAAGACGACGGCAAGAAACCGTACCCCTCGCTGGCCCCGTCGCTGCTGGTGTCGATGCCCCAGCTCAACGACCCGAACTTCCGGCGGGCGGTGATCCTGCTCTGCGAGCACGGCGAGCACGGCGCGTTCGGACTGGTGCTGAACCGGCCGACCGACACCCCGGCGGCCGAGGTCGTGCGCCTGACGCCGCCGGTGAACGCGGCCAGCGACCTCGAGCTCTGGATAGGGGGACCGGTCGAGCGCGAGCGCGGCTGGATCCTCATGGGCACCCAGCCGAGCGATGCCGAATCGGTCCGCGTCTGCGACGGCATCTTCCTGTCGACGTCGCCGAGCCTGCTGCGGCGCTACCTGGAGGCCCCGCCGCCGCCGCGCACGCGCCTGCTGACCGGCTACGCGGGCTGGGATCCCGGGCAGCTCGACCGCGAGCTGGCGGCGTCGGCATGGCTGCACGCCGAGGTGGACCCCGACCTTATCTTCGACAATGCGGCGAACGAGCTCTGGGAGGCGACGCTGCGGCGGATGGGGGCCGACCCCTCGCTGCTGCAGATGGGCGGCGGCGGGGTGCACTGAGCGCGCGAACTGCGGAGCGCGCGTTGGGAGTCACGCTTGCACGGGACTCCTGCATTGGCGGGGGCACGTGGGGGTCTCGCCGGCGCGAAACTCCTGCGCGGATTCTCGACAGGCGCGCGGGGCGCGGCCGGAAACTCACGGCACGGAGGGAAGGCGATGAAGACGTCAACCGCGAGGTGGTCGATGTACGGTGCCGTCTGGCTGACGGCGATCCTGATGACGGCAGGCGCGGGGCTCCGCGGGGCGCCGGCCGATCTGCCGGAGATGGACGGCGTGCCGACGGCCGAGGCGGAGACGGTCGGGATGTCGTCGGCACGGCTCGAGCGCCTCGACCGGGTCATGCAGGGCTACGTCGATCGGGAAGAGGTGGCGGGCGTGGTCACCCTCGTCGCCCGGCGCGGCAAGGTGGTCCACTTCTCGGCGACCGGCCGGCGCGATGTCGAGCAGCAGCGCGCCATGACCCACGACACCGTCTTCCGCATGGCGTCGATGACCAAGCCGATCGCCTCGGTGGCGCTGATGATGCTCTATGAGGAAGGGCATTTCCAGCTCCGCGATCCGATCTCCCGGTGGCTGCCGGAGTTCTCCGACATGCAGGTCGCCGTCCCCTCGCCGGAGCAGGAGCGCATCGCCGGGCGCTACAAGCTGGTGCCGGCCGCGCGCCCCATCACCGTGCAGCACGTGCTGACCCACACGGCGGGGCTGGCCAACACCTACCGCGGACTGACCCAGACCGACTTCCAGGCCATGACGGCCCAGCGCAAGCCGACGGACACGGTGGGCGACATGGTGAAGAGGCTGGCGCGGCTCCCGCTCAACTTCCACCCCGGCGACCGCTGGGAGTACGGGCGGGCGACCGACGTCGTGGGCCGGCTGGTCGAGGTGATGTCGGGCCAGACCCTCGACGCCTTCTTGCGCGAGCGGATCTTCGAGCCGCTCGACATGCCGGACACCCACTTCTACCTGCCGAAGTCCAAGCTCGACCGCTTCGCCGCGCTCTACGGGCCGGGCGACGACGGGAAGATCGTGCTGACGGAGGCGCCGACGGCGGAGAGCCGCTTCGTCCGCGAGCCGCACGTCTACTTCAGCGGGGCGGGCGGCCTGGTGTCGACGGCGCGCGACTACTTCCGCTTCCACCAGATGATGCTGAACGGCGGAGAACTCGACGGCGCGCGGCTGCTGAGCCGCAAGACGATCGAGCTGATGACCGCGAACCACACCGGCGACTACGGCATCTGGCTCGCCGGCCCCGGCTACGGGTTCGGACTCGGCTACGCCGTCGTGACCGATCTCGGACCCTCCGGTACCCCGCGCTCGGAGGGGTCGTACTACTGGGGCGGCGCCTTCGGCACCATCTTCTGGGTCGACCCGTCGGAGGAGCTGATCGGTATCATGCTGACGCAGGTCCGGCCCTACACCCACCTGCGGATCCGGGAGGACCTCGCGACCCTGACGTATCAGGCGATCGTCGACTGACGCCGGCCCCCCTCGCCCGCTCGCAACCCGGGGCGCGGCGGCCACGGCTGCCGCGCGCACTCCTGCCCGGGAACCTCGCCGGGGCTCGGTGCGTCTTCACGGGCAGGATGAGGGCAACGATGGGCGATCTCGCGCGCCTTGGCGCGCGCGCTGGAAGCTTCGCCGGCGCGAGACTCCTGCGGCGCAAGCGTCTGGCCGGCTGCGGCGTGCGCGATGGGAGTCTGCGCCCGGAGACTCGTGCATCCCGCGTTCCACGGCGCAGACTCCCGGGCCGGCGGGCGGGTATCGCCGCCGTCCTCGCGGTTGCGTGCGGGGCGGCCGTCGCCGCGGTGCAGCGGCCGTCGCCGTCGCCGTCGCAGCAGCGACCGGAGATGCCGCCCTTCACGGCCGGCGTCGAGCTCGCGCGCCTCGACATCGAGGTGACCGACGCGCAGGGCCGGCCCATCCGGGATCTCCGCGCCGACGAAGTGGACATCGTGGAGGGCGGCGAGCGGCGCCCGGTCGCGCTCCTCCAGCACGTGCGGGCACCGCTGGGTTCGTACGCCGAAGCGGCGCGCCGCACCATCGGCGGGGACGTCTCGACGAACCAGGGCGCCCCGCGCGGCCGGCTCTACGTCTTCGTGTTCGACCAGTCGCACATCACCCCGCGGAACGAAGAGGTCGCCCGCCGGGCGGCGGAGCGATTCCTCCGCACCCGGGTCCGGGCCGGAGACCGCGTGGCGCTCTACGGCCTTCCCGGCCCCGGCGCCCGCGTCGGGTTCACGAGCGACGTGAGCCGGGTGATCGCCGCGCTGCCGAACCTGTCGGGAACGCGCGAGCCGGCCCGCTTCACCGGCATCGGCGAGATACGGGAATTCGAGGCGTTCGAGATCGACCGCGGCAACCAGGAGGTCCTGCAGAGCGTCCTCCTGCGACTCAGCGAGGACGCGGGCTTCGGCGTCAGCGCGATGGACGTCCGCGACGCGAGCCGCTCGGTCGTGAACCGGGCGGATTCCCAGGCGCGTCAGTTTCTCGACACGTTCGCCGACCTGATCCGCGGCCTGCGGCAGATCGAGGGCCGCAAGGACATCATCCTCGTCTCGGAGGGCTTCCACGGCGACAACGTGGGGCGCGACCTGGAGCGGGTGGCGGCCGCCGCGGCCCAGTCCTACAGCGCGGTCCATGCGCTCGACATCAACCGCCGCGAATCGAACATCGAGGAGCGGACCCTTCTGGGCGGCCAGCGCTTCACGGCCATCGAGAACCGGGTGTCGCCCCTCGGCACGCTGGCCACCGAGACCGACGGCGAGCTGTTCGCCCGGGCCGCGAGCCGCCTGGACACCGTTCTCGAGGATATCGGGGGCCGCTCCGACGACCACTACATCGTCGGGTTCGAGCCGGCCGGCGGGAACGGCGACGACACCGGCGACTACCGCCGGGTCACCGTCCGGGTGACCCGGCCGGGCGCGCGCGTCCGCACGCGGACCGGCTACGCGCTGGGGGCCGACAGTGCCGCGACGCGCGGTCGCCGCCAGGCCATCGATGCGGCGCTCGCCGCCCCGTTTGCGCTCCAGGGCCTCCGCGTGGACTACACCACCTACGTGCTGCGGGGAGAGACGCCCGTCCAGCCCACCGTGGTCCTGAGCCTGGAGGCCGAGCTTCCGATTGCGGCGGCCCGTGCCGGCGGTGCGGCCGATGTCGTATTCGTGGTCCGGGACGCGCGGTCGGGGCAGGCGGTCGCGAGCGGAAGCGACGTCATACCGCTCCCCGCGAATCCGGCCCCCGGCCGCGGCGCCGGCCGGGGATCGTATCGGGTGCAGTTCGAGGCGCCTCCCGGGGTCTACCTGATGCGGGCCGTCGTCCGGGAGCCGGGCGGGCAGATCGGCAGCGCGGACCGGCGCTTCGAGATTCCGTCGACGACGGCTTCCGCGGTCTCTGCCGGCGACATCCACCTCGGACCGTCGACCGACCTCTTCCCCGTGCGTGCCACCGCGTACGCGGAAGACGGCTTGAGCGGCGTGGTGGAGTTGTACGGAGCGCCCGCGGACATCGACGCCGCCAGCGTCCGGCTCTCCCTCGCGCCGGCCGGCGCGGGTGACGCCGTCAGCCGCCTCCGCACGGGCGATCTCGACGTCGTGGATGCGGGGCGCGGAGACGGCAGTCGTGTAGCCCGTTTCGAGCTCCCGCTCGACGGCCTCCCCGCGGGCCGCTACGTGGCCGAGATCGACGTGACGCGCGACGGCGAGACCGTCCGGCGGGTGCGGCGCGGGCTCGACATCGTCAGCGGGTCGCGTCCGGGTCCGGCTCCGGCCCCCGGGGGCAGGCCGGCGGCCTCGGAGATCCTCCGCGGGCAGTTGGCCGCCCGCTACCTGGCTGCCCTCAGCCCGGTCGTCGGCGACGGACGGGCGGCCGCGGCCCTGGCGCGCGCGCAGCGCGACGACTGGCCGGGCGTGGCCGAGCTGATCGCGGTGCCGGGCAACGATTCCGCAACGGAAGCCGCGGTAGGAGTCCTCGCCCTGCTGGGTCTGGCGCGATTCGCCGCGGAAGACTACGCCGGAGCGACGGATGCGCTGGAAGCGGCTTTCGCTGCGGACACCGACGCACGCCGCCGCGCCCTGTCGGCGTTCTTCCTCGGCTGGGTCTATGCGTTTCGGGATGACGAGCGCCGCTCGGCGAGCGCCTGGCGGCGCGCCGTCTTTCTCGATCCGGCGCTGGTCCCGGCGCACCTGGCGCTGGCCGACGCCTACGTGCGGCAGTCGCAGCCGGCCCTGGCGGTGCAGGTCCTGCGGGCCGGCCTGGCGGCGCTGCCCGATTCCCCGGAGTTGCGCGATCGCCTGTCCCGATTGACACGCTGAGAATCGCCGAACGTCCGACGCCGACAGTGGACGCCGAACGCGGGGGCTTCGCTCCCGCCAGCGACCGGCTCCTGCGACGACGCGGCGAGGGTGCGGCGCGCGCCGCGGATCAGGGGTCGGTGGTCTCGGCGGACCCCAGGCGCAGCCGGGTCTCGGCCGTCATGCGCTGATCGGTCGCGGCGTGGAAGAACGTCTCCCACTGCTGGCGGATCCGGTCGAGCTTGGCCACGTGATCCGCGTTGGGGTCGCGCCCGCCCCGGACGACGTAGACGAACGCCTGCCGCTGGACGCGGGGGGAGTCGGCGGCGCTCGGGACGCGTTCCCCCTCGACCTCGATGACGTCCTGGATGAGGACGTCGCGCCGCGTGCCGTTGAAGGTCACCCCCACCTGTGGCGACCCGCTGCGGCGGGCCGATGGGCTCGCGTTCGTCGGCGCCTCGACGTAGAAGAACGACGGCACCTCGGAGGCGGCGCGCAGGCCCATCGCGTACTGGTCGAGCGCGCTGTAGCCCTCGACCGCCGCCACGGTGCGGAACTCGCCCCCTCCGAGGGCCTCGATGTCGTTGCCCTCCATCACCGAGGCGTCGGAATCGAAGAAGAAGCTCCAGTGGGCGTGGTCCCGGCCGAGGAGCTCCGACGAGCGCTCGCGGTCGTGGTCGCTGAACTCCAGGAAGGCGAGCCAGCGGTGGCCCACCTCGTGCCCCAGCAGGCTCAGGGTGGTATCCGGCCCGTTGATCTTTTTCTCCGTGTCGTCGGAGTACTTCCCGAGCCAACCCATCACGACGATGCTGCTCAGCTCGTCGCTTCCGAAGTCGGACGGAATCTCGAAGGTCGGATAGCCGATGCCCTGGATGGCGTTCGCGATCGTGATCTGGTAGGCGAACGCCTCGAAGAGGATCGGCGCATCCGTCCAGATGATCACCTGGTCGTAGGCGTCCGGGTGCGACTGCAGGAACTTCTGAGCCACCGCGACCGTGTCGATCTCGCCCCGCAGGGCGAAGCGCTCGCCGACCGCCGTGCTGCCGCCGGCGGCGCCGGCGGTATCGCTCAGGTCGACCGACTCGAACGAGGTCGTGCGCCCCGGGGACAGCCCGACGATCGCCTCGCCGAGCCCGATCCCGGGGTCGAACGCCATCTCGACCACCCCGGCCGGCAGCAGGCTGGCCTGCACCGTGGTCGTTATCTGCGATCCGAACGCCGGTACCGAGCACCAGGTCACGGTGACGGCGTCGGCGGCGGTCCGGGCGTACACTCCGCCGCCGGCCGACGGGTCGAGGTCGGCGAGGAAAGGCGCGATGCGGGGCGCCCCGGAGAGCATCCGGGATACGTTGCGAAGCGAGCTGGCGGAGTCTGCCTCCTCGAAAGTGATATTGCCGTCGGAGTTGACGTACGCGCCGGTGTGGGTGGCCGCGTAGTAGGCGAACTCGAACGGCAGCGTCAGTGCCGTGCTGTCGTCGTCGCCCAGGGTCAGTTGATCGCCCACCGGCGTCCGCCAGGCCGCGGCCCCGAGGTGCGCGACGTCGTAGCCGCCGCCGTCGTTCGGGCTGAAGCGGAGCGTGACGTCCCGCAGGTCGTAGATGTTGGCTGCGCGGAAGAGGTCGCCCTCGTCCCGCAGCACCGCGATCTCGCCGATGTCCTCGGCTTCGGCCTCGGTCTCGGTCGAGCGCGTCCCGGCCACCGGTCGCAGCAACCCCCGCTCCAGCGCCGCGCGGTGGTTCCAGACGCTGTCGAGGACGCCCCAGGCTCCGCCGTCGTCGACCCGCCCGAATCGCTGGTCGATGCCGAAAGGGGCGGCCGCAGCGGCGGCGCTCCGGAGCGCCGCCTGCGTTGTCGCCGCTGGGCAGGGGTTCTGGGCGGCAAGCGGATGGGGCGAGCCGGCCGCCACTCCGGCGGCCAGCACCCCGCTTCGCAGCGCACGTCTGATGGAGACCATCGGGAGCGTGAGGCTAGAATCCGACCCGGAACCCGAGGCGCAGGAGGCTCGGGTTCATGATCTCGAGCGTTTGGCCCGGGCCGGTCAGCCCCGCGGCCGCCCCGACGTCGTACTGCCGGCCGAGCACGGTCCCCGCGTTGAGGATGTTGAACCAGTCGAGGTCGATGTTCAGCGAGACCTCGTCGAAGCGGAACTCCTTCCCGATGCGCACGTCGAAGCTCTTGATGGCCGGCAGCCGGTTGGCGCCGACGTCGGGGACGAGCAGCACTTCCTTGAACGCTACCGAATCCCTCGGGTGGGCCTGGATCTCCTCGAAGTAGGGCTGCCCGTATCCTTGCCGGACCAGCAGGTTGGCGGCGACGTTGATGCCGAGCGGCGCCTGGTAGAGCCCGTTGGCGATGAACTGGTACTTCGGGGTCAGGAAGAAGATGTCGGACTTCCCGCTGCCGCCGGTGCTCGTGATCACGAGGCCCCCGTCGCGCTTCGGGTTGGTGGGCGTCGGCGTCGGATCGGTGATGGCCGCCGCGCGGTCCGTGAAGTACTCCCGGTGGTCGTTCCAGGAGTAGCCGATGCGCGCCATCCAGCGGTTGCTCAGCCGCTTGATGAAGTTCGCCTCCCAGCCCCAGTACTGCTGGTGGTAGCCGTCCCGGTTCTGCTCCTCCTCGCCGTTGCCGGGCGGCAGCACCACGCCCGGGAGCGGCGCATAGACGTCCTGGCGCACCGATCCGCCGCCGGCCGCCGCCGGTAGCGTCGCCGCTAGGGTGTCCACGATGCCGTAGTCGGCGGAGGTGATCCCGATCAGCGGATACCACCGGGTGTTGCTGAAGCGCCGATAGGTAACCGACGTGGTGAAGGCCGAGTTGGGGATCGGCAGTTCCCGGTCGAGGCCAAAGATCACCTCGTGCGTCCGGGGGGACGTCAGGTCCGGGGATATTCTGTTGACGCTGTCGGTCGACGTCGGGTTGTTGGGGTCGAAGCCAAAGGCGGCCAGGATGCCGACGTCGAGCAGCAACTCGTCCGGCTGCGCCAGGCCGTCGCCGTTCAGGTCGACGGCCAGGAAGTCGACCTCCGAGTAGGAGATCGGGCTGGCGAGGATCTGTGCGCTTCCGGCCGCCAACTGGGACGCGAACTGCCCGTAGCTCGCGCGCAGGAGCGTGTCCGCCCCCTCTCCGAGCGCGTAGCTCACACCGATGCGGGGGGCCAGGATGTCGAAGGCATGAGTGTTGGCCAGGCCCGGGGCGGTCAGGGCCGGCAGGAGGTCGGGCACCAGGGGGTTCGCCCCGCGACTCGCCTCGAGCAGGGAGGAGGTCGACCGGTCGTAGCGGATCCCCACGTCGATGGTCAGGCGGTCCATCGAGATCCGGTCGCTGGCGTAGAAGCTCAGATACCGTCCGTCGCTGTTCGACTCGGTGTCGGCGAAGATCAGGGGCACCATCAGGCCGTTCTCGGGATAGCTGGCGAGATGGATGGCGGCCTGGCCGGTTCCCGGCCAGACGGTCTGCGACTCGACGCCGTTCTTCCGCCAGCCGAAGCCGACCTTCAGCTCGTGGTTCGCCCGGAAGTAGTTGGCGTCCACGCTGGCTACCCGCTGCGGGCGGTACGACCGGTAGTCGAGGTACGAGTTGTGCCAGACGCGGTTCACGTCGCGGTAGATGCCCTCGACGTCGAGTCCGCCGCGCGGCTCCAGGAAGAAGCCGTTGTTGTAGATGCTCCCCTTGGCGCTCACGACCAGGTCGCCCCCCACCCAGTTGCCCGAGCCGGTGTAGAGGCCCGAGCCCAGGCCGCCCTGGTCCCAGGTGGTCTCGTCGGGCCGCGTCGGACTTGCGTTCCGGCCCAGCTTCACCTTCGCCCCGTTGAAGTGATTGAAGCCGAGGCGCAACCCGTCGGTCACCTGCCCCTGCACCTTCAGCGCCCGGTTGGTCAGCGTCGTGCGGTCGGCGGTGTCGATGAGAGTCCGCAGGCGGATGTCGGTCTCACCCAGCGAGCCCCAGGCCCAGAGCCGGTCCCGGACGAGTGGGCCGCCGATCTCGAAGCCGTAGTCGCGGTACTGCTCCATACGGTTGCCCTTCCCGGTCTCCCCGCCGATCGCTTCGGCGAGCTCCGACGACAGGTTGTTGCGCTGCATCGCCTCGTTGGCGAAGTAGCCCCGGACGCTGCCGTGGTACTGGTTGCTGCCGCTCTTGAGCACCACGTCCACCGCCGCGCCGGGGGTCTGGTTCCGGACGTCGGCGCCGCCGGTGTTGATGCGAACTTCCTGGAACTGGTCGAAGTCCCAGTAGGTGGGGGACGAGAGCGACGCCATGTCCGTGATCACGACGCCGTCGAGGGTCCAGGTGTTCTCGCTGCTGTCGGCCCCCTTGGCCATGTAGTTCGACTGCTGGCCCGACTCGGCCCCGCCGACGTTGACGCGGTCGACGATGACGCCGGGGATCGTCTGCAGCACGACCCACGGGTCGCGCAGCTCGTCCAGGGTGACGTGGGTGTCGGTGCTCTGGCGGCGCGGGTCGACGATAGGGGCCAGGCCGGTGACCGTGATCGTCTCGTCGAGGCCGCCGACCTCCAGCGTCGCGACCATCGGGGTCGACGCCGCCGCCCGCACCGGCACGGCGGTGTCGACGTAGGCGCTGAACCCCGGCAGCTCGACGCGCACCTCGTAGGTGCCGGGCGGCAGCCGCAGCAGGTGCGCCTCGCCCTGCACGTCGGTGAATACGTCGGAGCGATCTTCCGGCCCCGTGATGCCCACGGAGGCGCCCGGCCGCCCGGCGCCGGTGGTGTCCTCGACGATGAGGTCGATGCGGCCGAGATCGACCTGCGCCCCGGCCGGTGATGCCAGCAGGACGAGCGCGAGCCCGGAGGCCACGCCCAGATTCGCAAAAAAAATTCGCCGTTTCATTTCGCCGCCCTCCATCACGCGTGCGGGGGCGGCTGAACCGGCGCTCAAAATCCCGGGAACTCAGGACGCTCCCGCCACGTATCTCCATCGTATCAGCAGAAAGAG
>JAGWAJ010000046.1:15431-15958 GCA_021296475.1 Acidobacteriota bacterium | reverse complement strand
GGCGCGCGCGCCTCGACGCCGCCGCCGTGCGGGCGGCGCGCGCCGCCGGGGCGCGGAACGCCACCGGCCGCCGGCGCCTGGAGAAGACGGTGGCGGGCCTCGAGCCGCTGAATCCGCTCGGCGTGCTCGCCCGCGGCTACGCGGTCTGCTGGAACGGCGCCCGCACCGCAGTGGTCCGGCGGGCGGGGGACGTGGCGGTCGGCGACGACGTGCGCGTCACCCTGCACGACGGCGCGCTGCGTTGCGAGGTCAGGGCCCGCGAGCCGGGGAAGTCCGAGGAGCGCGACCGATGAGCGACACGCGGGACGACCCGAGCATCAAGGACTTCGAATCGGCCCTCGCCGAGCTCGAGACAATCGTCAGGACTCTGGAGCAGGGCGACCTCACGCTGGAGCAGTCGCTCGAGCGCTTCGAACGCGGCATCACGCTCTCGCGTTTCTGCCACACGCGGCTCGAGCACGCCGAGCGCCGCGTCGAGGTGCTGACCGAGCGGGGCGAGATCCGGCCGGGGCCCCCCCCGCGGCCCC
>JAGWAJ010000046.1:0-15347 GCA_021296475.1 Acidobacteriota bacterium | reverse complement strand
CACCCGCCCGGCGACGCCCCGGAGGTCGCGGCCCGGAAGCTCCGGGTGCTCGCGCGCGTGGCCGAGGCCGCGGGGGTCGTCGGGGCGCTCGACCGCCTGCTGCCGTCGCCGCCGGAGTGCCCGCCGCTCATCGCGGAGGCGGTGCGGTACAGCGTCTTCGCCGGCGGCAAGCGGCTGCGGCCGCTGCTGGCCCTCGCCGCCGCGGACGCCGTCACCGCCGGCGGCCCCCCCGCGGACGACGCCGCGGTCCTGCCGGCGGCCTGCGCCGTCGAGATGATCCACACCTACTCGCTGATCCACGACGACCTGCCGGCGATGGACGACGACACCCGGCGGCGCGGGCGGCCGACGTCGCACGTCGTCTACGGCGAGGGCATCGCGGTGCTGGCCGGCGACGGCCTGCTCACGGAGGCGTTCCGCACCCGCCCGGCGACGCCCCGGAGGTCGCGGCCCGGAAGCTCCGGGTGCTCGCGCGCGTGGCCGAGGCCGCGGGGGTCGGCGGGATGGTCGGCGGGCAGGTGATCGACCTCGAGGCGGCGGGGCAGCTCGCGCCCGAGCGGCGCCGGCCCGCGGAGGCTTCGGCGCTGGACGCGGCGGCCCTCGACGCCATGCATGCGCGGAAGACCGGCGCGCTCATCCGGGCCGCTGCGGTTGCCGGTGCCCTCCTGGCGGGGGCTCCGGACGCGGCCGTCGCCGCGGTCGACGCGTACGCGGGGCACCTCGGCCTCGCCTTCCAGATCGTGGACGACATTCTCGACGTCGAGGGCGACGCGTCGACGCTCGGGAAGACGGCCGGCAAGGACGCCGCGTCCGGAAAGCCCACCTATCCCGGCCTGCACGGCCTCGAAGCGTCGCGGCGCCTCGCCACGGCGGAGATCGGCCGCGCGCGCGCCAGCCTGGCCGCGGCGGGCCTCGGCGGCCGCCTCGACGCCATCGCCGACTGGGTGCTGCACCGGTCGCACTGAGCACTGAGCAGTGAGCAGTGAGCAGTGAGCAGTGATAGCGCCATGCGGCTGGACGCCTTGGTGGTGCAGCGCGGGCTGGCCTCGACCCGGGCGCGCGCGCGGGCCCTCATTCTCGCCGGGCAGGTGCGCGTCGACGACGTCGTGCGCTCGAAGGCGGGAACGCCGGTCACCGCAGCGGCGCGCGTCACCCTGATCCGGCCCGATCACGGCTACGTCGGGAGGGGCGGCGTCAAGCTGGCGCACGCGCTCGACGCGTTCGGCATCCCGATGCGCGACCGCCTGGTGCTCGATATCGGCGCGTCGACAGGAGGCTTCACCGACGCGGCCCTCGAGCGCGGCGCGCGCCGGGTGGCCGCGCTCGACGTCGGGCGCGGGCAGATCGCCTGGAAGCTCCGGCAGGATGCGCGGGTGACCGTGCTCGACGGCATCAACGCGCGGTACCTCACCGCGGACCGGCTGCCCGCCGACGTGCGGACGGTCGACGTCGTCACCATCGACGTCTCGTTCATCTCGGCGACGCGGATCCTGCCCGCGGTCCCCCCGCTGCTCGCGGACGGCGGCGACGTCGTCGTGCTGGTCAAGCCGCAGTTCGAGGCCGGCCGGCCCGAGATCGGCAAGCGGGGCGTCGTCCGGGACCCGGAGGTGCGCCGCCGGGTGGTCGACCACGTCGCGGCCGCCGGCGATGCGCTAGGATTGACGCGGGTCGCGGAGACTCCGTCCCCCATTTCGGGAGCCGAGGGCAACCGGGAGGTCTTTCTGCATCTCCGGCACCGTCCGCCGGCGGCCTGAGACGATGACGGCCCCGTCGGCGCCTCCCCGCCGCCTCGGACCGATCGCCTCGGTCGGCATCGCGGCGAAGACCCGTTCCCCGAACGCGGCCGAGGTGGTGCGCGACGCGGTCGCCTGGCTCGACCGGCGGGGCGTCGCGGGAATCCTCGAGAGCGGGACGGCGCGGGCGGCGGGCCTCGACCGGGCGGGGACCTGCACGGCGGCAGAGCTTGCGGCGGCCGACCTGGTGCTGGTGATCGGCGGCGACGGCACCCTCCTGGGCGTTGCGCGCGAGGTCGTCCGCCGGGCGCCCGCCACGCCGATCCTCGCCGTGAATTGCGGAAGCCTTGGATTCCTGACCGAGGTTACGCGCGAGGAGCTCGACGCGGCGCTCGACGCGGCCGTCAGCGGGCGGTCCGGGGTCGACGAGCGGCAGATGCTGCGGGCGCGGGTGCTCCGCGGCGGGTCCGCCGCGGCCGACCGGTTGGTCTTGAACGACGTCGTCATCGGACGGTCCGCCCGCTCGAGCATCATCGAGCTGTCGATCTCCCTGGGCGGGCAGTTGATCACCCGCAGCCGGGCCGACGGGCTCATCGTCGCCACCCCGACGGGCTCGACGGCCTACAACCTCGCGGCGGGCGGCCCGATCGTCCATCCGACGGTCGACGCCCTGGTGCTGACCCCGATCGCCCCGCACACCCTCACCAACCGGCCGATCGTCCTCGCCAACACGGCGCCGGTCCGGATCACGCCCGACCTCACCGGAGCCCACGTGGAGGCGCACGCCAGCTTCGACGGCCAGTACAACGTGGAGCTCGTCGCAGGCGACGTCGTCGTGGTGGAGCGGGCGCCGCACCCCCTGCGCGTCGTCCGCGCTGAGTCGCGGAACTATTTCGCGGTGCTGCGCGAGAAGCTGAAGTGGGGCGAGCGCTAGGAGTCTGCGCCGTAGGACGTGCAGACTTCCAGCAGGGTTGGTGGGCACCAGGCGGAGCCGTCAGGCGACGAACGGTGGGCTTGCGCCCTCACGCGCCGCTGATCGGCGGGTGGTGGATGATCTGAATCCGATTGCCGTCGGGGTCCGCCACGTAGCACGACCGGGCCCCGTCCCGGTGCGTGCGCGGGCGCGCGGCGATGGCCACGCCGTGGGCCTCCAGGTAGCCCGCCCAGGCGTCGACCTCGGCCGGGGAGCGCACGAGGAGGCCGAGGTGGTCGAGGGGAGAGCGGTCTCGTACCAGGCGGCCGCGCGCGCGGTGCAGGGCGAGGTTGTCGGTCCCGGAGGTGAGGTAGACGTTGTCGGCGTCGGGCTCCCACTCCACCCGGAAGCCGAGCAGCTCGACGTAGAAGCGCTTCATCTCGTCGAGCGCCTCGGCGTGCAGGGCGAGGTGGCGAATGCCCAGATGGGCGGGCCGTTCGGTCATCGGCGCGTCGTAGGGTAGCCCGCCCCCCGCTGCGCCGGCAACACGGCCGCGGGCCCGGCTTGGGCCCCGGGCGGGCGGGAGACTAGAATCCACGGGATGGCTCCACGGTCCGCGGCTCAGGCCCGGTGCGCGTTGTGCGGTGCGAAGGACGTTTCCGAACCCCGAGGGGAGGAGAAGTACTGCCGCGACTGCTGGGAAAAGAAGATGGCGGTCGAGGACGTCGTCGCCCGCGAGTTCGCGCTGAAGCGGTACATCCGCGCCCACAGCGCCGAGAAGTATCTCGTGTACCACTCGACGCAGAAGCGTCCGTGCGGGCAACTGCTCGTGGTGGACGACGGCTACGACCTGTTCCTGAGCCTGATTCTCTACCCCAGCTTCGGCTGGGACGAACCGGCCTACTATCTTGAGAACGACCCGGACGGGCGCTCGTTCGCCGAGCTGCTGGTCGACGTCGTCGCCGCGGACGTGATCGAGCCTTGGGGCGGCGGCAAGTGGCACCTGGAGATCTTCCGCTCCTCGAACGCGGAGCCGGAAGACTGGAACGGAGAGATGTAGCCCGCTCCGGGCGCGTACCGGGCGGTACCCGGGGCCGCATGGGCTGGTATAATCCCGCCTCATGACTGCTCGAACCTTGGAGGGTTTTCGATGCAATACCTGAGCCGTGGGCTGGCGTTCGGTGTCATGGTCTCAATCGCTGCGACGGCGGCCTGTGGCGGCGATGCAGCGGAAGAGGAAGTCGCGGCCGAGGCGGCCCCGGTAGAGGAGGTCGATCCGCGAGCCGCGGCAGCCGCCCGTCGGCTGGCGGCGCGTCTCGGAGAGGGGCTCGAGCTCGTCCCGACGCAGCGCGGGCTCGCAGAGATCGCCTACACGCAGCCGGTGGCCCGCCGCGAGCGGGACTTCATCGTGACCGCGATCCGAATCAAGAACCTGGCGGAGAACGCAATCGCAGGCTTCTCCGTCGACGAGTACTGGTTCGACCGCGAGGGCAACACCGTCACCGGCGATCAGGTGCGGTTCCGGGAACCGATCATGTCCGGCGAGATCCGGGACATCGAGCTGCGCGTGCCGCGCGTGCAGGGCATGGACCGCAGCAACTACGAGTTCACCCACCAGAACGGCGACATCAAGGCGACGCTGTTCGACGAGATTGAGGATCCGCCGGAGCCCGAAGAAGAAGAGGACGGGGAAGAGGGCGACGACGCCCCCTGACCCGTCAGCGCGGACGCATCGCCGCGGCTCCGGCGATGCGTCCACTGCCCGCGCCGGTCTACCGCGGCTCGCCCTTCGATTCGCCCAGCAGACTCCGGGGTGGCGTCGGACGTCATAAGGTTCAGGACATCCGCGGTGACACCCGACATCCCCGCCATCCAGACCGCCCTCCGAGCGCACGGCCTCGACGGCTGGCTGCTGTACGACTTTCACGGTTCGAATCCGATCGCCCGCCGGCTGGCGGGACTCGACGGCAGCGCCAAGCTGACCACGCGCCGCTGGTACTACCTGATTCCGGCTCGCGGCGAGCCGCGCGCGCTGGTGCACCGGATCGAGCGGCACAGCCTGGAGCACCTGCCCGGCGCACGCCGGGAGTACGCGGGCCGCGAGGAGCTCGCGGCGGGGCTCGAGGCGCTCCTGGGCGGCATGGCGCGCCTCGCCATGGAGTACTCCCCTCGCTGCGCCATCCCGTACCTGTCCCGCGTCGACGCCGGTACCGTCGAGGGTGTCCGCGAGCTCGGGACCGAGGTAGTCTCGTCGGGCGACCTCGTGCAGCGGTTCGAGGCGGTCTGGGACGCGGCGGCGCTCGCGAGCCACCGCGACGCGTCGGCCCGCCTGTACGACATCAAGGATCGCGCCTTCGACCTGATAGCCGGTGAGGTCGCCGGCGGCGCCCTGACCGAGTACGCGGTGCAGACCGCGATGACCGGCTGGTTCGCGGAGCAAGGGCTGGTGACCGACTCGCCGCCCGTGGTCGCCGCGCAGGCCAGCAGCGGCAACCCGCACTACATGCCGACCGCGGAGCGGCACCGCCCGATCCGGACGGACGAGCTGGTCCTGATCGATCTCTGGGGCAAGCTGGACCGCCCGGGGTCCGTGTTCGCCGACATCACGTGGATGGCGTACACCGGCCGCCGCGTACCGGACGACTGCGCCGCGGTGTTCGCGGTGGCGCGCGACGCCCGCGACGCGGCGGTCGCGCTGGTCCGCGAGCGCACTCGCTCCGGAACCCCGCCCTGCGGGTGGGAGGTCGACCGCGCCGCGCGCGACGTCATCGAGGCGGCGGGCCACGGCGAGCACTTCGTGCACCGCACGGGGCACAGCCTCGGAGAGGCCGTGCACGGCAACGGGGTGCACATGGACGACTACGAGACGCACGACGAGCGGAGACTGCTGACCGGCTCCGGGTTCACGATCGAGCCGGGCATCTATTTCGACCGGTTCGGCGTCCGCACGGAGGTGAACGTCTACGTGGATGCGCACGACGCCACCGTGACGGGGCCGCTCCAGGGGGAAATCGCAGCCCTGGGCCAGGAGTCGAACCGGTAGCAGCGCCACGCGGCGACACCCCGCGCGGCGCCACGGAAGGTGGAGGAAACGATGTCGACACGCAGGACCACCTTGTTCTCGGGAGTACTGATCGCCGTCGCGTCCATGGTCATCGGCATGGTGCTCGCGTCGAGATTCGAGCTCACGCCGGCCTCGTCGGCCCAGGCGGTGCAGATCCCGCCGGCGAACAGCGCCCCGATCACGGGGGACATCGGCGCCACGACGTTCCGCGACATCGCGGCGGCCCAGACGGGCATGGTCGTCAACATCCGGACGGAGTCGCGCCGCCAGAACACCGAGCTGAACGATCTCTTCGGAGGCGACCTGTTCGACCGCTTCTTCGGGCAGCCGCGCCGCCAGCCCCCGCAGCGGGAAGCGCCCGTCCCCTCCGCCGGCACGGGGTTCGTCATCGACACGAGCGGCCTCATCCTGACCAACAACCACGTCGTCGAGAACGCCACGTCGATTCAGATCGACTTCTTCGGCGACGACGAGGGAGACCTCTACGAGGCGCGCATCCTCGGTCGGGACGCGATGACGGACAGCGCGCTCCTTGAGCTGGTCGACCGGCCCGAGTGGGAGCTGCCGGTCGCCTCTTTCGGCGACTCCAGCCAGATGGCGGCCGGGGACTGGGTAATGGCGATAGGCAACCCGTTCGGACTCGGCCACACCGTCACCGTGGGCGTCATCTCGGCCATCGGCCGGCCGTTCATGCCGGTGCGCGGACGCAACCTCGACATGCTGCAGACCGACGCGGCGATCAACCCCGGCAACTCCGGGGGCCCGCTGCTCAACATCCGCGGCGAGGTGGTCGGGATCAACACCGCCATCATCAGCGACCGGATGGCCAACGCCGGCGTCGGCTTCGCGGTCCCCATCAACACCGTGCGGGAGCTGCTCGACGAGCTGCGGGGCGGCCGTGTCACGCGGGGCGTGATCGGCATCCAGATTGCCAACGTCGAGCCGGACGACTACGGCGTCCTCGGGCTGAGCGAGACCGGCGGCGTCGCCGTCAATTCCGTCACCGCGGAGGGGCCGGCCGATCAGGCGGACATGCGGCCGGGCGACGTCGTCGTCGCCTACGACGGGGACCCGGTGTCGAGCACCGAGGAGCTGCAGAGCCGCGTCGTCGCGACGCGGCCGGGCACGACGGTGCCCATCGACGTCGTCCGGAACGGCGAGCTGTTGACGCTCCAGGTCACGATCGGCCAACTCGACGAGGACGCCGAGATCGCCGGCATCGTCGAGCCCGAGGAGACCAGCGAGGACTTCGGCATCTCGCTGCAGGATCTGACGTCGCAACTCGCCCGCCGGCTGCAGGTGCCGGCCGATACGGCCGGCGCCGTGGTCACGGACGTCGTGCGCGGCAGCAACGCGGCGACGGGCGGCCTCCAGCCGGGAGACGTCATCCTGTCCGTCAACCGCGTGGAGGTCGGCTCGGCGCGGGAGGTCACCGATCAGCTGGCGGCCATCGAGTCGGGCCGACGGGCCTTCCTGCTCGTCCAGCGGCGCGACACGCGCGTCTTCCTTCAGGTGGAGAAGGACTGAGGCGGCCGAACGGTGACGCGCCTCGGGGAGTTGCTCCGGCAGCGGATCCGACGTGACGGGCCGCTGCCGTTCGCCGCCTTCGCCGAGTGCGCGCTCTACCACCCCGACCTGGGGTACTACGCCCGCGCCGAACGCCGGTCCGGGCGCGACGGCGACTTCTTCACCAGCGTCGACCTCGGCCCGCTCTTCGGCGAGCTGCTCGCGGTGCAGCTCGCCGAGATGTGGCGGGTGCTCGGAGGGGACTCGGACCGCGGAGGCCGGTTCGCGCTCGTCGAGGCGGCGGCGGGAAGCGGCCGCCTGGCGCGGGACGTGCTGGACTCCGCCGCGGAGCGCGATCCCGCGTTCTACGACGCTGTCGATCTCCACCTGGTGGAGCGGAGCCGCGCCGCGCGGGACGCGCAGACCCGCACGCTCGGCCCCCACGCCGCGCGCATCGCGTCGTCGGGCCCCGAGGTCCCGAGCGGGGTGACCGGCGTCGTATTCGCCAACGAGTTGCTCGACGCTTTCCCGCCGCACGTCCTCGTGATGACCGACGACGGCCTGCGGGAGGTCTACGTCGACGTCGACGCGCGCTGCGGCGGCCTGGTGGAGCGGCTCGGGCCCCTGTCCGACGCCGCGGTCGGGGCGCACGTGGCGTCGTGCGGCATCCGGCTCGAGCCGGGCTGGCGGGCAGAGGTGTGCCCCGCCGCCGTCGCCTGGGTCCGCCGGGCGGCCCGCGCCCTGCGGCGCGGCTTCCTGCTGCTGATCGACTACGGCCACGAGGCGCAGGAGCTCTACTCCGCGACCCATGCCGCCGGCACGCTGACCACCTTTCGCCGCCACCGCGTGCGGAACGAGGCGGCCGGCGGCACGCCGCCCTGGCTGGCCGACCCCGGCGAGCGGGACATCACGGCGCACGTCGACCTCACCGCCGTGCGGCGCACGGCCGAGCGCGAGGGCCTCGCGACGCTGGGCGTGCTCGACCAGACCTACTTCCTGCTCGGCCTCGGCGCCCTGGACCGCGTTGCCGCGGACGACGGCGTCACCGGCCTGCGCCGGCGCCTGGCCCTCAAGTCGCTCCTCGTACCGGGAGGGCTCGGCAGCACGCACAAGGTCCTCGTCTTCGGCAAGGGCGTGGGCGCGGCCCGGCTGGCCGGCTGCGCGCATGCCGCGCGGGTCACGTAGCGCGCACAACCCCTGGAAACGTCGCCGGCGGTGCTACGATCGCCGCGGAAGGCCGAGATGAGCGAGAGCCTCGAGCGCGAGGTCAAGATCCGGTTCGCATCGGCGGCGGAAGCCCGCGCCGCGGTCGCCGGCATCGGCGCGGTTCCGCTGCGCGCGTTGCGCCTCCAGGACGACCGCCTGCTCGACACCGCCGACGGGCGGTTGCGCGACGAACGCTGCACGCTCCGGGTGCGGCAGGAGCGGTGGCCGGAGCAGGACCATCCGGCCGGCGCCACCGTCACGTTCAAGGGGCCGCCGCGACCCGACGTCATGAAGGTGCGGGAGGAGATTGAGACCGGCGTCGACGACGGCGCGTTGCTGCTCCAGGTGCTCGAGCGGGCCGGGTTTCGGGTCTGGTTCCGGTACCAGAAGCACCGCGAGGAATTCACGTGCGACGGCGCCGTCGTCGCGATCGACGAGACGCCGTGCGGGGTGTTCGTCGAGATCGAGGGTGCGGAGGGCGGCGTCGCGCAGGTGGCCCGCGCCCTCGGCCGCACCCCGGGCGACTACGTCGTCGACTCGTATCGCACGCTCTACGAAGCCGACTGCGCGCGCCGCGGGCGGCCGGTCGCCGACATGGTCTTCGAGTAAGCGCACCGTCGACCGCAGCCCCCCGATGCCTGCTCCGATGCCGCCGGCCCTAGTGCTCACGGCGGGCCTCGGACGCCGCCTCGCCCCGCTGACCGCCATCCGGGCGAAACCCGCGGTCCCGGTCGCGGGCCGGCCGCTGGTGCTCCGCATCCTGGACTGGCTGGCCCGGCAGGGGGTTGCCGACGTCGTCCTCAACCTGCACCACCGCCCGGAGACGATCACGCGCGCGGTCGGGTACGGGGCCGCCGCCGGCGTCCGCGTCCGCTACTCCTGGGAGCCGGTCCTGCTCGGCTCGGCGGGCGGGCCGCGGCAGGCGCTGCCGCTGCTCGGCCCGCGCTTCTTCGTCGTCAACGGCGACACGCTCACCGACCTGCGCCTCCGCGAGCTGCTCGATAGCCACCGGCGCACGGGGGCCGCAGTGACCCTCGGGGTGACCCCGCATCCCGATCCGGCCCGCTACGGCGGGGTGCTGGTCGCTTCCGACGGTCGCGTCCGCGGGTTCGCGCCCGCCGGCGGAGGCGCCGCGGCGCACTTCGTGGGCGTGCAGGTCGTGGAGGGGTCGGCCTTCGCCGGCCTGCCCGCCGGCCGGCCGGCCTCGACCGTCGGCGGCCTGTACGACCGCCTCGTAGGCTCCTCGGGGGGCGGACCGGGCGCGATCCGCGCACTCGGCGGCCGGGCGCGTTTCCTCGACGTCGGCACCCCGCCCGACTACCTCGCCGTGTGCGCCGCGGTGGCCGCGACGGAGGAGCCCGGATCGCCGGCGCCGGGCGCCGGCTCGATCGTCCACCCTACCGCCGTCCTCACCAACACCGTCGTCTGGGACCGGGTGGTCATCGGTCCCCGCTGTCGGCTCGAGGACTGCATCGTGACCGACGACGTCGAACTGCCCGCCGGCACCGAGCTGCGGCGCGCCATCTGCGTGGCCCACGCGGGGGCGCCCGCGACGACGGAAGACCGGACGGGCCCGCTCCGGCAGCGAGTCCACGTGATCGGCAACGCCCGGGTCTCCGCCCTCTCCCTCGCTCCGGGGGCCGAGCCATGACCGGCGTAGACAGCCGCAGGAGCGGCAGGGACGGGGACGCGCGCGAAGTTGAGGCCCGCGCCCGGCGCTGGCTGGCGCGCGCCGCCCCGGCGGCGCCGTGCAGCATCGAGTTGCTGGCCGGCGACGCGTCCGACCGGCGCTTCGTCCGCGTGCGGCCGGACGGGTCGCCGTCCCGCGTGCTCGTGGTGCACACGGGCCGTATCGACCCCGCGGCGCTGCCGCTCCTCCAGGTGGCGGACCTGTTCCGCCGGTTGCCCGTGCCGGTCCCCGCCGTGTTCGACACCGACGCCGACCTCGGCATCGTCGTGCTGGAGGACCTCGGCGACGAAACGTTCGAGGCCCTGCTCTCCCGCCTTCCCGCCGCGGAGCACGACGCCTGGTACCGGGACGCGATCGCGCTCATCGCGGCGATCCAGCAGGGCGGGCGCCGACTGGAGGCCGGGGGTGGGGGCGAGGGCGGGGCCAAGGCAGGGCCGTTCCGGCTGGCGTTCGACACCGCGAAGCTCCTGTGGGAGCTCGGCTTCTTCCTGGATCACTTCGTCGCCGGATACCGGCGGCACGCCCTCGCACCGGCGGCGCGCGGCGCGCTCGAGGCCGAGTTCCGCGCCCTCGCCGGCGAGATGGCCGGCGAGCCGCGCGTTCTCTGCCACCGCGACTTTCACAGCCGCAACCTGATGGTCCACCGGGGGCGCCTGCACGTCATCGACTTCCAGGACGCCCGCATGGGGCCCGATACCTACGACCTCGTCTCCCTGCTCCGCGACGCCTACGCGCGGCTCGATCCGGCGTCCGTCGACCGTCTGATCGCGCACTACCAGGCCCTGGCCGGCGTCGCCGACGGAGACGCGCTGCGGCGACGCTTCCGGCGCACGACGGTCCAGCGGACGCTCAAGGCGCTCGGCACGTTCGGGCATCAGATCGCCGTGCGCGGGAACGACCGCTACCGGGCGGCCGTGCCCGTCGCGGCGGCCTACGCGCGAGAGGTGACGGGGCACGACCCCCGCTACCGCCGGCTCCACGACCTCCTGGCGCCGGTGCTCGAAGGGATCGGGTCGTAGCCGGGGCTCCCCTCGTAGTAACGTGATGCCCATGGAAGCGACGCGCACGTTCATCGACGAGATCGCGCGGCACGTGGGGCAGCGGGTCACGCTCCGGGGCTGGCTGCACCGGCGGCGCTCGAGCGGGCGGATCCACTTCCTCACCGTGCGCGACGGCACCGGTTTCATCCAGGTCGTCCTGTCGAAGGCCGACGTCGGGGACGACACGTTCGCCCGCGCAGACCACCTGGGTCAGGAGACCTCGCTGGTCGTGGAGGGAACGGTCCGCAAGGACGATCGCGCGCCGGGCGGCTACGAGATCGACGGAGCCGGCCTCGATGTCGTCGGGGCGTCGCACGACTATCCGATCACGCCGAAGGAGCACGGCGTCGACTATCTGCTCGACCGCCGCCATCTCTGGATCCGCACCCGCCGGCAGCAGGCCATCCTGCGCGTGCGCCACGAGGTGATCGACGCCATCCGCGACTTCTTCAACGGCCGCGGCTTCATCCTGGCCGACACGCCCATCTTCACGCCCGCCGCGTGCGAGGGGACGACCACGCTGTTCCCCGTGCCCTACTTCGACGACCGCACGGCGTTCCTCACCCAGAGCGGCCAGCTCTACAACGAGGCCAACGCGATGGCCCTGGGCCGCGTGTACTGCTTCGGGCCCACGTTTCGCGCCGAGAAGTCGAAGACCCGGCGCCACCTGACCGAGTTCTGGATGGTCGAGCCGGAGATGGCGTACGCGACGCTCGACGACGCCATCGACCTCGCGGAGGCGCTCGTCGCCGCCATCGTCGCGCGCGTTCTCGAAGCTCGCCGGGACGAGCTCCGCGTGCTCGAGCGGGACACGGCGCCGCTCGAGCGCGTGCAGGCGCCCTTTCCGCGCATCAGCTATGACGAGGCGGCCGAGATCCTGCGTGGCCGCGGCCGGCCGTTCGAATGGGGCGGCGACTTCGGAGGTCCGGACGAAACGCTGCTGGCGGAGCAGTTCGACCGCCCGGTGGCCGTCCACCGCTTCCCGAGCGCGACGAAGGCCTTCTACATGAAGCCGGACCCCGAGCGCGCCGATCTGTCGCTGTCGGTCGACGTGCTCGCGCCCGAGGGCTACGGCGAGATCGTCGGCGGCGGGCAGCGGCTCGACGACTACGACCTGCTGCTGGAGCGGATCGCCGCCCACGACCTGCCCCGCGAGGCGTTCGAGTGGTATCTCGACCTGCGGCGCTACGGGACCGTGCCCCACGCGGGCTTCGGCATGGGCGTGGAGCGTGTCGTGGCCTGGCTGTGCGGCCTCGAGCACGTGCGGGAGACCATCCCCTACCCACGAATGCTCTACCGGCTGACACCCTGAACCGCCCGCACCGGACGCGCCCTTTGCGTTGCCGGCGCCGATTTCATCGTGGTATATTGACACCCGTACGTCGACGCCGAATTCCGAAAAAGTGGGCGTTTTGCCCACTTTTTGTTTTTGGGGCGCCGCTCGAGCCGCGATACACCGTGCGCCAGGAGGACCGGGTGCGTCAGGCCCGGTCGATCGCCGAACGGGTCGCGCGCGACGCAGGGCTCGAGATCTTCGACGTCCAGTTGCGCCGGGAG
Source organism: Acidobacteriota bacterium (assembly GCA_021296475.1). Taxonomy (GTDB): domain Bacteria; phylum Acidobacteriota; class Vicinamibacteria; order Vicinamibacterales; family UBA8438; genus JAGWAJ01. The sequence goes on along the minus strand of JAGWAJ010000046.1, from coordinate 2,638 downwards.
GCGATCGGCTGGGTGTTGCGGATCGTCATCGACCGTCCGGCGGCGGCCCAGGATGCGACTCCCGCTGCGGAGGTCGTGACCGTCGCGGACTGCCAGCGGGTGAGCGGCGACGTCGGCGCCGCGCTCGACGTGGAGTTCACGTTCGAGCACGCGTACACGTTGGAGGTGTCGTCGCCGGGGCTCGATCGGCCCCTGCGGCACATCGCGGACTGCCGGCGGTTCCGGGGACGGCTGGCGCAGTTCGTCACGTCGGCCCCGGTGGACAGGCAGCGGCATCTCGCCGGACGCATCGTCGCGGTGGACGACACCGCGGCGGCACCGGGAACGGATGACGTACCGGACGCGGAGATCGTGATCGAGACCGAGAGGGGCCGGCACCGGATTCCGTGGTCGCTCGTGTCCCGGGCCCGGCTCGAGGTGGAGTTCTGATCGGCGCGCCGCGCGGGGCCGCTTGTCCCGCACCATCGACATAGACCGAAAATGGGCAATCCGACGCAGCAGACGATCGAGGCCCTGGCGAAGGAGAAGGGCATCGAACCGGACGTCATCGTCGCGGCCGTCGAGGATGCCGTGCTGACGGCGTCGCGGCGGTACTACAGCCGGGAGTTCAAGTCGACGGAGCATCTCCGCACCAAGTTCAACCGCGAGACAGGGCAGGTCGAGCTCTTCGTGGTCCGCCGGATCGTGGAGGAGGTGACCGACCCGGAGACCGAGATCTCGCTGGCGGAGGCGTGCGAGCTGTACGGCGACGAGGCGGAAGTCGACATGGAGATCGAGTTTCCCAAGCCGACCGACGTGCTCGGGCGCATCGCCGCGCAGACCGCCAAGCAGGTCATCAAACAGAAGGTCCGGGAGGCGGAGCGGGAGAACGTCTACGAGGAATACAGCGACCGGCTCGGCGAGGTGGTGATCGGTGCCGTCAAGGGCTTCGAGAATGGCGACATCGTCGTCGAGTCGGGCCGCACCGAGGCGCTGCTGCCCCGCCGCGAGCAGTCGCGGGCGGAGAACTACACGACGGGCGACCGCATCCGGGCGGTCATCCGCGAGGTGAACAGGAACGCCAAGGGCCCCCAGATCATCCTCTCCCGCACAGACCCGGTGCTGCTGATCAAGCTCTTCGAGCAGGAAGTGCCCGAGATCTACGACGGCACGGTGACGATTCGCGGCGCCGTGCGGGAGGCGGGCGACCGGGCCAAGGTGGCCGTCCACTCGCGGGAGCGCGATGTCGACCCGGTGGGGGCGTGCGTCGGCATGAAGGGCACGCGGGTCCAGACCATCATCCGCGAGCTGCGCGGGGAGAAGATCGATATCGTCGACTGGTCCGAGGACCCGGTCCTCTTCGTCACCAACGCCATCAGCCCGGCCCGGGTGCAGCGCGTGACGATCGTCGACGAGATGGAGAAGGTGGTCGAGGTCGTCGTCGAGGATCGGCACCTGCCGCTCGCGATCGGCAAGAAGGGTCAGAACGTGCGCTTGGCGGCGAAGCTGACCGGCTGGAAGATCGACATCAAGAGCGAGGAAGAGAAGCGCCGCGAAGTCGAAGCCCAGTTCGAGGGTCTGGCGGAGGCCGAGGAGACGGCGACGCTGACGCTCCCCGGTCTCGCGGAGGAACAGCTTCTCCAGTTGAGCAACGCGGGCCTCGATACGGCAGACAGCCTGATCGCCGCCTCTCCGGCGGACCTGGCCGCGGTTGCCGGGGTGGACGAGGCGACGGCGGAAGAGTTGCAGGCCAGCGTGCGGGAGCAGGTGGCGGCAGTCGAGCGCGCGATGGCCGCGGCGGGTCCGGCGGAAGAAGCCGGCTCCGACGAAGCGGAGACCGCTGCCCCTGGCGACGAGCCCGAACCGGCGGCGGAGGCGTTGACGACCGGTGCCGGCGGCGGCACTGGGCCGGCGCTGGCTGACGAGACCGACAGGGGGAACTGAGAACGCACGTGTCCACGATACGCATTTACAAAGTCGCGGAAGTCCTCGGCATTCCGAGCCAGGAGGTCATGGACCTGCTCCGCACGGCGCACGGCATCGAGGTCAAGAGTGCGTCGAGCACTATTGAGGAGATCGTGGCCCGACAGTTCGCACAGCGCATCGCGAGAGAGCGCAATCTGGATCTTCCCGGCGGCAATCCCTTCGCGCAGAAGCCGGCCCCGCGCCGGGGCGGCAAGCGGGGCGCAGCACGCCAGGAGCCGCCGGCCCCCGCCCGGCCGAAGCTGGGACCACCCCGCCTGGTGAAAGCCGCCAAGGCGGGAGGCCGAGCCCGAGGCAGCAGCGAGCCAGAACGGCGAGACGGCGGCCGGGGCGGCGGCCGCCGACCCGGCAGCCGTGGCGCAACCGGACGCGGCACCCGAGGCCGCGGCACTGCCCGCTGCCGGTCCGGTACCGGAGGTCCCCGGGGCGGAACGGCCGGTCGCGGCCGCATCGGCGCCCGTTGCGCCGCCCGCGCCGCGGCGCCTCCCGATGCCCACGGTCCGGGTGGAGACGGAGCCCCCGGCGCGACCGACGCCCTCGGCCCGGCCTGCGGCACCCGCGCCGCCGACCGTGCGCGTCGAGGCACCACCGGCCGCGCCGACCGCGGTACCGTCACCACCCGCCGCGCCGGCGCGCACCGAACCCGCAGCGCCCGACCGCACCGCAACAGCCGCGC
>JAGWAJ010000126.1 GCA_021296475.1 Acidobacteriota bacterium | reverse complement strand
CGGCCGTCGCGGCGGCGCTCCTCACCGGCTGCTCGATCCGCACGATGGCGGTCAACGCGGTGCTGCCGACGCTGGTGAACCCCGAGGTCTACCTCTCCGAGGAGGACCCGGAGGTGGTGCGCGCCGCGCTGCCGTTCCTGCTCAAGACCATCGAATCCATCATCGACGCGGATCCGGCGCGGCGGGACGTCCTGCTGTTCGCCAACACCGGCTTCCTGCTCTACGCCAACGCCTTCCTGCAGGCCGACGCGGCGCTGGCCGAGTGGGACGACTACAGCCGCGCCCGGGAGCTCAACGAGCGAGCCCGCCGCATGTACCTGCGGGCGCGCGACTACGGGCTGCGGGCGGCCGAGATCGACCATCCCGGCATCACGGAGCGGCTGCGGTCGGATCCGGAGGCCGCGGTGTCGGCGTTCGGGCGCGCCGACGTCGAGGCCCTCTACTACCTGGGCGGGGCCTGGATGCTGGCCGTCTCGCTCGGCCTCGACCGCCCGGCTCTCGTGGCCGACCTGCCGGCGGCCCGCGCCCTGCTCGACCGGGCGCTCGAGCTCGACGAGAGCTACTCGCGCGGCGCGCTGCATTCCGCCTTCATCACCCTCGAGTCGGTCGGGGAGACGATGGGCGGCTCCTACGAGCGGGCGCGCGAGCACTTCGACCGCGCCGTCGAGCTGTCCGACGGCCTCGACGCCGGCCCCTACGTCTCGCTGGCGGCCGGCGTAGCCGTCGCCGAGGAGAACCGCGACGAGTTCCGCGAATTGCTCGAGACCGCCGTCGCCATCGATCCGGACGCGGAGCCGAGCAACCGCCTGCTGAACACCGTCGCGCAGCGCCGCGCCCGCTCGCTGCTCGACCATATCGACGACCTCTTCTTCGAACCGCTCGAGCCGCTCGAGCCGCTCGAGCCGCTCGACGAGCTCGATTCCGATCAGGAGACTCGACCATGAAAGCGTTCCGTTTCGCCGTCGTAGCCGCGCTTGTGCTGAGCGCCGCCGCGGTGTCGGCCCAGCGCTCGAACCTGCGGCTCGGCACCATCCTGCCGGCGAACTCCATCTGGGACCGCTCGCTGAAGGACATGGCGGCCGCCTGGCAGGAGGGGACCGACGGCCGCGTCCGCGTGCAGGTGCGGGGCACGACCGGCGACGAGTCGACGATCATCCGCCGCATGCGGATGAACAACCCGCAGGTCGCCGCGCTGACGCTTCCCGGCCTGGCGGCCGTCGACGAGGCGTTCGGGGTCTTCGGCATTCCTTTCTTCTTCGCTTCGGACGCCGAGGCGGAGCACGTGGTGGAGGCGCTGACGCCCCGGCTGCGCGAGGTGCTCGCCGAACGCGGCCTCGTGCTGCTCAACTGGGGCCACGGCGGCTGGGCGCACATCTTCTCGGCGCGGGCGATCACGAGCCTCGACGACCTCAAGAGCGCCAGGCTGTTCACGTCGTCGGGCGACGACGGCATGGTGCAGTGGTTCAAGGAGAACGGCTTCAACCCGGTGCCGCTCGCGCTGACCGACGTGCTGATGGGCCTCAACACCGGGCTCATCGATGCCTACCCGAGCCCGCCCTACGGGGCGCTGGTGTTCCAGTGGTACCGGCAGACCTCGCACATGCTCGACATCCCGCTGAACCCGGTGTTCGGAGCGACGGTCATGACCGAGCGCGCCTGGTCCCGCATCGGCGAGGAGGACCGCGAGGTGCTGCTCGCGGGCGCGAAGGAGACGCAGGACTACCTGTTCGAGGCCGCCCCGCAGCAGGACCGCGAGGCCGTGGCCGAGATGCAGAAGCGCGGCCTGACCGTCACCGCGGTCCCGCCGATGCTCGCCGACTTCCTGCGCGCGGAGGCCGACCGCCTGACGTCCACCTGGCGCGGTAGCCGCGTCCCGGCCGACATCTACGACGCCGCCCTCGCGGCGCGCAGCGCCTTCCGGTCCCAGTGAGGCCGGGGCGGCGCTCACCGCGGCAGGGCGCAGCCGCTGCCTGCCCGCGAAGTGGTGGCGCTGCAGCCCGTGGTAGGCTTGCGGTAATGAGCAGCGATACGAAGTGGATCATCGGGACGATGCTCGCCGGCATGACCGCGATGACCGCTGTGCTGCTCACGGTGCTCGTCACGCTGGTCGGTGACGTCCGCGCCGATGTCCGGCGCATGGATGACCGGTTGCGCGCCGTCGAGATCGCCTTCGGCAAGGTCGACCAGCGCCTCGCCACCCTCGAGCGGCTGCACCTGCCTACGCCCGCTACGGCGGATCCGGTGAACTGAGCGACGACGAAACGGCCGGCCGCCGAGACCAGGAGGCCGCCCGTCCCCACCGACGCCGGCAGGCGCTGCCGCTGCGGGGCGAAGAATGACTAACGCATTGCCGGGCCTCAGGCGCCGCACGGAGCCGGTCGTCGCCGGACTCCACGCGGGGGAGGAGTGGCTGGCCGCCGGCGCGCTGGCGGTGATGGCGCTCCTGCCGCTGGCCGAGATCGCCGTCCGCCCGTTCTTCGCGGGCGGCATCCCCGGGTCGATTCCGTTCGTCGAGCACCTGACGCTGGTGGTCGGCTTCCTCGGCGCCGCGATCGCCGCGCGCCGCAACCGGCTGATCGCGCTCGCCACCGCCACGTTCATCCCGGAGGGCGCCGCGCGGCAGGTGGCGCAGGGCTTCGCCGCCACCGTCGCGGCGGGCATCACGGGCCTGCTCGCCCGCTCCGCCGTCGACGTGGTCGCGATCGAGATGGAGGTGGGCCGTCCGATCGCGCTCGGGGTGCCGTCGTGGGTCTTCCAGCTCGTGCTGCCGGTGTCGTTCGCGGTCATCGCGGTGCGGCTCGCGTGGCGGGCCGGCGGCTGGTGGGCGCGGGCGGCGGCGGCGGTCGGGCTCGCGGCCGGCATCTGG
>JAGWAJ010000125.1 GCA_021296475.1 Acidobacteriota bacterium | reverse complement strand
CAGCCGGGACCCGCTGCGATACTGCCCCGCCAACTCCGTGACCCGCGCCCAGATGGCCACCTTCCTGGCCCGCGCCCTAAGCCTCATCGCGCGGTCCTCATTGGGCTGGTTCACCACGATCGATGCCGGCTGGTGGCATTCCTGCGGCCGGCGCGTCGACGGCTCAATCGACTGCTGGGGTAGCGATTCGTACGGTCAGTCGGACGTTCCTCGGGGACAGTTCAAGGCGATCGCTGGAGGAGCGCAGCATTCCTGTGGCCTGCGTCTCGACGGCACAGTCGATTGCTGGGGCAGAAACGACGCAGGGCAGGCGAACTCCCCGACGGGGCGCTTCACCTCATTGTCCGCAGGGTGGGGACACTCCTGCGGGCTGCGCACCGACGGCACCCTCGACTGCTGGGGAGTGAACTGGAACGGCCGAGCCGACCCGCCGGACGGCCAGTTCAGTGCGGTAGCCGTCGGCGACGAGCACTCGTGCGGCTTGAGAGCCGACGGCTCGATCGCCTGCTGGGGCCGGTCCCACGAAGGCCATGTTCCCGCGGGTGAATTCACCGCTGTCGACGTGGGGCGCACGCATTCATGCGGTGTACGCGTCGACGGTACCGCTGCCTGCTGGGGAGCGAACTGGGCCGGCCAGACCAACCCTCCTCAGGGTTCGTTCAGCGCGGTCACCGTCGGACTCGCCCATTCGTGCGGGGTTCGGGTCGACGGCACTATCGCTTGCTGGGGAGACAACGGGTTGGGACAAGCCAACGCACCCCCGGGAAAGTACGTTGCGGTTGCGGCCGGGGAGATCCACTCGTGCGCGCTTACCGTCGCAGGTGTAGCCGTCTGCTGGGGCGACGACTCGATACACCACGCGGGAGCACCCGCAGGGCAGTACACCTCCATCGACGCGGGCCGCCTCCACTTGTGCGGTCTGCGCGTCGACGGCTCGCTCGCCTGCACGGGCGGGAATGCGTGGGGCCAGCTGAACGTGCCTGACGGCGAGTTCACAGCGGTGGCAGCCAGCGATTGGTTCTCCTGCGGGCTGCTGGCCGACGGCACGGCATCGTGCTGGGGCCGCGACTCGCACGGCGAGACACTCGTACCTCGGGATCAGTTCAGCGCCGTCGCGGCCGGATACCTGCACTCATGCGGTCTGCGAACCGACGGTACCGTCACCTGCTGGGGAGACCAGCCCGTTGCCCCCGACGGCCACTTCCAGGCGGTGACAGTGTCGGTCGGCGGGTGGCACTCGTGCGGACTGCGCTCCGATGGCGCCATCACGTGCTGGGGCGCCAACAGCAGGGGTCAGACCGACGCCCCCGGAGGTACATTCAAGGCCGTCGCGGCCGGTGCCGAGTATTCGTGCGGTCTGCGAACCGACGGTACCGTCGCCTGCTGGGGCGACAACAGCAGGGGTCAGACCGACGCCCCCGCCGGCAGCTTCAAGAACCTAGCGACGGGAACCCACCACTCGTGCGCGGTGGGCACAGAAGGCACCATCGTCTGCTGGGGCGACAACCACTACGGACAGTCGATCGCCCCGCGAGGCAAGTTCCAAGAGGTCACGGCCGACCGGGATTATTCCTGCGGGCTGTGGACCAACGGCACCGTGGCCTGCTGGGGCCTCGCCCGCGTCGTGCGCCCTCCCTCCGATGTGGTGACGGATCCAGAGTCCACTCTTGTTGACCGGGGCGACTGCCGGCCGCGTGGCACGTGGGGTGGCACGACTGCCGGGTTTCCTCTGCCTCTGTCGGCCCTGCCCTCTACCGGGACGCTGCGGGTGGCAGTGCTGTTTGTGGACTTCCCCGACGCAGCCGCCCGCTATTCCACCCGCCATGAGGCCGAGCTGGGCCTCCCCTTCATCGAGACGTTCCTGAATGCGTCCAGCTACGGCCGGCTCCGCGTCGAGTTGATACCCCACCATGGCTGGCTGCGGGCCGAGCACGACCATGTTCACTACCTCCACGGCTCCTCGGTCGAGAGCCAGTCGGTCCAGGTCGGAATCGCCGAGGAGGCAGTCGCTCTCGCCGACGCCGAGTTCGACTTCACGGGCGTGGACGCGTTGATGGTGGTCCACCCCAGATCTCACTTCGCCGGAGGCTCGACGGCGCTGGAGCGGGTCGAGACGCAGGAGGGGGCCGTCCAGACCCTGTTCGTCAACACCTTTCGCGTTGACGGGAGCCACGCAGGCCAGGAATGGGGCGACGTTGGGGCCCACGAACTGCTGCACCTCCTAGGACTGGCTGACCTGTACCCCTACGACGTGACCCGCCACGAGGCACCCCAAGACGCCGGGAACGAGACATGGGCCCTCACCGAGTTCGGTCCGATGGGCCTGAGGGCCTACGGTCCCGCAGGTCGGGGCGGCTATGTCGAGGCACTCGAGATGCTGGCCTGGAGCCGCTGGCAGCTCGGCTGGCTTGATGACCCTCAGGTGCACTGCGTCGTCGAACAGGCAACGGTCGTTCTCAGTCCTGTCGCCGACCCGGGCGACGGCATCGCCATGGTCGCAGTGCCGCTATCGGATACCGGGGCAGTCGTTATCGAGAGCAGGCGCAGCACGGGTTACGACTCGGGAGGAGCGCTGCTGGCCGAAGGGGTGCTGGTGTACACCGTCAACTCCTCGATCAGCTCGGGCCTGCTGCCCATCAAGCTCGCCGGCGATCCCGGCAACGCCCATTTCGACGACTACCCGCTGCTGGCCGTCGGAGAAAGCGTGAGCGTGCGGGGCTACACGATCACCGTGGTTGCCGACGACGGCGGTACCCACACCGTCACCATCACCCGAACGGCCGACGGCTAGACCCGCTATCGCCCGGCGGGGCCGGCCGATAGCGTGCCCGTCCATGAACTCGTATCGATCGATCTCGGCCTGGGACGACTTCCCGGTCCACCAGACCTCCGAGTACGTGCGCCATCCGG